>DATFMK010000745.1:0-5684 GCA_035267005.1 Balneolales bacterium | reverse complement strand
ATATTGATAATTAAATGTATTCCGCCTGTGATAATTCATTTCGCAATGAAACAATAATATTATATCAATCAAACAAGTCCGGATGGGTGGGAACAACCATCTGCAATATTCCCGTTACAATAATCAACAGGAAACATTTTAGTCAATAATTTATCTTGATTAAATGAGAGAACCGATGGCCCTCTGAATTGTAAATTATTTCAATTAACATCCAATTTACATGAGTAATAATAAAAGTACAAAAAATACAAAGTTCGCTTTCATATCCATATTTACAGCCTCAATTGCAGTTCTTTTAATTGCTGTATCAACTACTTTACATTCCGGAAACCTGCATCACTATTTGTTTATAATTGCCTTCATATTTCTTGGGCTCAGTACTGTTTCATTAATTATAGGCTTGTGGAAATTGAAAACACAATGAGTCATCATAATTTTATTATTGAATTCGTTATAAGAAAATTATCAAGCAAAAAACAAGAGTTGGAGCATAGAGTAAAATCAGGTCCTATAAACAGTGAGACGGTAATCGAAATAAGATTAGCTTATTATCAACACTGTAAATCAAACAAATTGAAAATTGATTGAGTTATTAGGTTCATACGGTTAGTAAATTGCTGGAGTGCGAAAAATTTCATTTCCCACCCGTATGTCATAGTATTTTAGAATATAGATTAGACGAAATACACAAATTTTCAAAGATGAATAATGATGATAGGCTATTGACTGGTTATCATTTATAGTAGCATTTATAAAAAAGATAGGGACTCGCTGCAAATTTTAATATGGAGTCATAATATGTTTATATAAATTAATATTATACTTCATTTTAAATGATTCGCTAATCCTCAAATGATAGTTAAAACCAAAATACGGGAGGAACTCAACCGGGTCACGAGTGAATTACTTGATACCCTGACAAATATTTCACCCGAGATTTTCTTTTTAAAACCCGATGAAAACTCATGGTCAATTGGTGAAATCACAGATCATCTGATTAAGATCGAAACTTTAACCTTTCAGGTTATCCAAAATGCCCGGTTGTCGACTACACACCGAAAGCCGGATGAAAAAATAAAATACATTCGCGACACCTTAATGAATTTCGACAAAATGCTTTCGGCCGGCGGACCTATTTTGCCGGATCATCAAATAAATAATAAAGATGAGCTCATTTATAAATTGAAAGAAATAAGACAGTCATTGATAAACTTCATACCAAAAAATGATTTAAGTATCAGATGCGAGATATTCGAGCATCAATTATTTGGCAAACTGACCAGAATTGAATGGCTCTATTATGTGGTTTATCACAGTGAAAGACATTTAAACCAGATCAATAAAGTAAAAGAAGCATTGGTAGCTAAATAGTTTCTAACCGGTTTTTTGTTACTTCTCTAATCTTTTTAATAGGTTGCGCCAGAATCAATAATACTTAATCCTTCATCCATTTTTGTAGCACTTCACGGCCTTTCAGTAAAGCGGCATCTTCCCCATTCCCGGCATTACTTGTCCCGGTATTCACCAGTATATCCGGTTTTACAACTTCAACAGATTCAGATCCCTTATCAGATTTCAATAACCTGACGTAAGCAAAACCACCACCCGGCATTGGCAATTCTATTATTGTTTGTATCTTCTCTAAAACAGGTTGACCGACAAATGTAACATTTTTCTTTTGTTTTATTTCAATAAGAAATTTTGTTGTTGAACGAGTATTCTTTCCAATCAGAATAGCAACCGGATTACCCTTTATTTCTTCCAGGATATTACGAATAACAGCCTGGTTAACCGGATTCACATCGGTATTCATATTTCTAATATCTAATATTAAACCGCTGGCCTGTGATAACTGAGATGATATGGAATTAATATCTTTTGATTGGTTGGTAATGGTAATATATGCATGGCCTTTATCCAGCCATTTTAATTGAATAGGGGGATTTTCATTTGCCAAAGGTTTGACCCACGTTATATCCTTATCACCTCTAACCCGGTACAAATTAAAATCTCTGACCTCACCTTTTGGTGTACGTATCGAAATACCAAAGCGGGAACCCGCGGGACCGGAAAGCAAACCAATCCCCATTTCGGGTACACCTTCTATAGCCATATCCCATTTTTTTTCACCCGCGACATCATTGATATAAGGCAATACAAAATTTTGCAGATAATATTTTGTCTCAATACCAGCCACTTTCAATACCTCTGATCCAATAGGTATTTTTTCAGCCAACTTATCTGAGATATTGGATACTAAGGCTCGATGATCACTATTAATCAGTCGGACAGGCGGCATTGTTAATTGTCTATGAAGAAGTTCCGGAATAACTACTTGAACATGAACCGTATTCTGTGCCGCAACAAAGCCCTGTAACGTTCTGTAATAAACAAACAGGGAATAGGAGTTAAGCACTTTCTCAATATATTCACGATATGTTTCATTCCATTGTTTCATCCCTTTTTTTGTCTGCTGATCACCGACTTCGTTCCACAATAATGACAAACCATAAACCTTGTCGGCCGTTTTCATTTTTATAACTCCCCGTTGAACCTGAGCATTTGATCTGGTAACAAACAAAAGAGCCAAAACCGGTAATATTATCATCTGCAGTTTCCTGTGCGGCAAAGTATTTCCCCCTGTATAAATAATATTATATCCTAGACCTCTCGTAGCCTATTATATGTTTAAATTAATATAAATGATGTTATTAAATAGTCAGGAATTAGTAATAAAATCTAATATTTAAAATATCGATAAATATAAATATTAATTATACATTGACATTCATAAATATGTTGTATATGTTTGAATCCATATAAAAAAAGAAAAGAGTTTTTCTTATGGATATAACCCAAAAGGAAAAAGAACACAATCGTTCAAAAAATATTACCTGCGAAATACCTGGTAATCAATTAAAATCAAATGCTGATAGATTTAAAGCATTAAGTAATCCGACACGACTTAAGATTCTATCTGCAATTGCTAAATATAACAATAGTGTTTGTGGGTGTGATTTTGAACAATTGGTTGATATTAAACAACCTACTATCTCTCATCACATTAAAATTCTGATGGATGAAGGATTAGTGCAGAGCTACAAAGAAAGTACGTGGGTTTATTATCGTATTAATCCTGAAATCGTACTGGAACTAATGAAAGAATTAAAAAAACTTATAGCCTAATTTTTTTTAAATAAAACATCGAAACTTATCAATATAATAGGAGTTTTAATGAACACTTTATTCAAATATTGGAATAATCGTATAAAATATCGTTTTATATCTTCTAATTATGAAATGGATCAGGTTAAAAACTTTTTATCAGATCATAATTTATCTACTGATGGCATTGAAAAGGCGATCACATTGACCGCTCGTCAACATGATGAAATTGTTGGGGTAATTTCCCTTCAGATTAATAATCAAATAGGGTTGTTAAAATCTTTCTTTGTAATAAATAAGATGAGATCAAAAGGAATTGGTAATAAACTCTATAAACGTATTATAAACCATGCCAATATCCAGGGAATACGTCAGTTATATTTAATAACAGAAACAGCCGACGATTATTTTTACAGAATGGGATTTCGCCATTTGGCAAAAAATGAAACTCCCGAAATTGTTAAATATTCCTATGATTTTATGGCCAAATGCTGTGAATGTGCAAGAGTGATGAACAAAGCATTACCTCTTTTATGGACGTACAATCCTATAAAATAGTTTTTTTATCTTAAATATCGATGTATATCAATATACAATACTGTAGAGTATAATGCGATAAAATTTAAAAATGGGACCAATAGCTTTGCTGAACGGTACACTTGAGACATGGTCCCATTTCTATTCGAAAAATAAATAATCATACAAATTGAAATATTCAGACTCTCTTATCCAAACTTGCTCCATTACCCCTCTCTGTTAATTGTGTTCCGATATTTTTCCTCCCGGGGGCCGGGACCATTTTTTATCATTGTTACAATAATTTTCGTCCTTTATTTTAAGAGTTTTTACTCTTAAATTTATTTAGTAATAATAGATACATAACTCATGAGAGACATTATTATGAAAAGCAAAGTGCCTGCCCTATATATAATTTTGATAGTTGTGATCTTATTCTCTATTCTTTTTCTGAATGATTGTAGTAAAACAGTTAATCAGAATAGATCAGATATATATCCCATGTATGTTGATAATAACACAAATGGTATAAACGACTATTTCGAAGCTTTTGATCATAATACAACAGCACCTCCAAAAATCGCATCAATATCACAAAATGGACACATGATGTATGGTCCGGCGCCTTACAACCATCCATTTACTGATGATAATGGTGACGGTATCTGCGATTACGCACAAAACGGAAGTAATACGTGGCACGGTCCCGGTTTTCTTGATTCCGATAACGACGGGTATTGCGATTACTGGGAAGCAAACAGTCCCATGCATAATCGTCAGGGCGGAATGTATTATCGCGACGAAAATAATAATCAGATCAATGATTATATGGAAAAAGAGTGGCATGAAGGTTACACTCATGAATTTACTGATAATAATGGCGACGGTATCTGTGATTATGCCCAGGATGGAAGTGATACATGGCATGGTCCTGGTTTCGTAGATACAAATAACGATGGTATCTGTGATTATTGGGAAGATGGCGGCAGAGGCCATGGGCCCCATAATGGTATGATGGGCGGTCATTAATTTATTATATAAATAAATAAAAACCGGTGGGCACTATATTTTTGCTCACCGGTTTTTTACGCTCAAGTTTATACCAACTCTTGCTCTAAACACAAACTCCATTTATAAAAACCACATATCTTCCAAATCCGTTCTTTCCCTGGTAAATTTATTCATTCACATATCTCAAAAACTGATTTATACCGCCGTAAACAGTAACTTATAAGTATAATCTAATCCTGACATAACAATTTATATTAACCTTGTCCCATAAATCTGTCGGTATGCGCGGGTATGATATCATAGGTGATATACATGGACATGCGGAAGCCCTGATTCGCTTATTGGAGAAATTGGGTTACAGAGACCATAACGGATATGAACATCCCCAACGGCGTGCTCTTTTTATTGGTGATTTAATTGACCGCGGACCAGAGGTATGCCAGGTGTTACAAATTGTAAAACGTATGGCTGATAAGGGGAGTGCACGGGTTATTATGGGTAATCATGAGTACAATATCATCTGTTTTTTCACAAAGCAAGAAAAAGGTTATCTGCGTGAACATTCATCGAAAAATAAAACCCAGGTAAAAGCCACCTTGCAGGCTTTTAATAATTCTCCGGAAGAGCTATTCAATTGGCTGTCATGGTTAAAAACACTTCCGTTGTTTTATGAAAATGATAACCTAAGAGCCGTACATGCTGCCTGGGATCAGCATAAGATAAACTATCTGAAAGAAATACTTCCCGGGGGTGTGATGAGTGACAATTTTCTGTTTCAATCAGCACAGAAAGATACGTATGAACATGATATCATTGAGATGCTTCTTAAGGGACAGGAGATTCCGTTGCCATATGGGGCAGAATATAAAGATAAAGACGGGCACATACGATCTTCTATCCGCGTGCAATGGTGGAACAAACTGAGAAACAAAACTTATCAGGAAGTCTTGTTTCCAGACGAAATGAATGTGATTGATATCCCGATTACTGAA
>DATFMK010000744.1:0-3579 GCA_035267005.1 Balneolales bacterium | reverse complement strand
TGCTTATACTGCAGTACTGCAGTAGTTTATTATAAATTCACCCAGAGGGCTAGCGATGAAACGAAGATGCAATTGTGTTCAGGGACCGAAATTAAGACCAACAGGTTGGTCGGGAGATCACCCTGAATGGTATTGCCCGGTTTGTAAAAAAGAGTACTATGTTGAAAAGGACGGCACGCTAAATGCCGAAAGGCCGTTTGCGTGGCCGACTAAAAAGCGGTCAAATACCTGATATTTGCAAGGTCCACCAAGGCAGACTCTATCAATTCCAGGCTCGAAAATATTATATATCACAAGGGGTGTCCGAAAGGGATAGCCACAATCTATGTTGCCCCTCAATCTACATGCAATTTTGGTGAAGTTTCATAATTACAGATGTCATCATTCGGCTTGGACAAATGGTTGTGACACCCTAACTGTTGTGGGATTGCATGAAAATTGGACATTGGCACTAAGGTGTCAGGTGTCAGGAGTGAAAACGCGAGAGCTGGCCTGACACCTGACACCCGAAACCTGAAACCCATGCTCGGAGAAGGTTTCATAACGCCTGATAGTGTCCAAAAACGAGAGCTATTTTCATTGTAAATTAAGAGGTCTGAATTAATGCAGATGCCAAAATTCATTCTCCGTCATCATCATCATAATAAAGAAAGGCTTTTACGGTTTTTAAGTGGTAGATCAAAAAGACCACTATCAGCACAGCGATGATGATTCCACCCCATTTTCTCAGTACGTCAATATGAATGTATTGATTGATAAAATTGATGATATTGTTGCCGATAAGGGCATAGATCAGGATGGAGGTTAGGGTTCCGCTGAACACGATCAGAAAATTATTGATCGCCCTATAGTTCAACAAATACCCGATGATGGCACCTATCACCGGTCCTGTCATGAAAAAGGGGAACATGACAAACAGGAAAAGCCCGATAGAACCGTACTTTTTAATCTTGGTCTTCTGGCTCTGGGCGGTGAGTTCCGCCTTTCGGACAGCACTGTCAAAGAGCTTCGGCTGGATGATGTTTCGCATCACCAGGACCACAATGCCGTATGCAATCAAAACAATAACGACTTCAAGGAAAAAATTGTATAAAATCGTATAAAAAAGGGAAATGCCTGCGGAAAGACAGGTGAGAATTCCCAAGGCCCTTCCCCCCATAAGATGAATGATGGCGGTTGAAGACAGCACTTTGTAAAGGCCGGGGTCTGTAAAAAGAAGATAGAGAAAATAAATCCCGGTCAGGGCTGTCAGAACAAGCCCGAGAAACAGGATTTTCACCTCTATCATATTCAGGCGTTCCCTTATAAGATATGCCAGTTTCTTCAGGCCGTTATTACACAGAGCAAACAGCCTATTAAAAATAATCATCATCTTATTTTACATGGATTGATACTTTTGTGCCAAAACCCTTATCCATTTAAAAAACATCCTGTATATTGCAAATAAATGACCCCACTGCAAGAGGATAGGATATCTGGTTTGGATATAAATGACTAGGTTGATTTAGTCACGAGTTGAGTATTGCTACAAAAAAGTGCGTAACCGATTAAAATAAATGGAAATATTGCAAAATTATACTTGACATCGAATAATCTTTCATATATAGGTAACCTATTGTTATGATTATATATTGCTTTTTTCAGTGGAGATTCGATGTTCAAGAAAACAAGTCCCCAATCATCTCTTTTTGATCCGAATATGGTTGTCCCAGGTATATTACCGGCTGATGACTGGTCTTATATTTACAGGGAAAAGATTTATCCTCTTATCGATGAAGACAAATTCAGGCATTTATATGATGAAGGGTGGGGTGCACCTAATAAATCGATAAAAATACAAGTTTCGTTACTTATTTTTATGAGTATCGAAACTTTTAATTGGCGCGAAGCAGTATATCAATTTCAGAGAAGAATTGACTGGATGAATGCCACTCATACGCCCTTTGGAGAAGCCAAGATAGATCACACGACCCTGTTCAAATTTTATCAGCGAATCGAAGAAGATGATACTGCCTACAAGCTATTTAGGGAGCTTACATCAAGCTTTATTATTGAATGCGGCGTTTCAATCCGCAAACAAAGAGTAGATTCATTTTTTATGCATGGTTGGCTTAAAATACTATCACGCTACGGGTTATTTAAAGAGACGATTCGTGTATTTCTTCAAAATCTGAGAAAGCAAAAACCTGGGCTTTATGAAGAAATAAAAGATGAGCTTTCACAAAACTATCTGGAAAAAGAATTTGATTTGACCGAAAAAGATAAGGACAAGGCACACCGAAGAATATCTGAAATGGCTAAAGATCTATATCGGATAAAGCAGGCGTTTGCCAACCACAAGCAGATTAAACACTATCAGAGTTTTAAGACATTGATTATCGTATTGGAGCAGCAATGCGTTGTCAAAGAACCTTCCGATAAAACGGAATGTGACAACTTAGCAGAAATAGAAATAGAAGTAAGAGATAAACCTGTGGGAGAAAAAATCATATCAAGCCCGCACAATACGGATGCTGAATATACCCGCAAACGCGATCAAAAAGTAGTCGGTCACAAGGGATTTTTAACAGAAACATGTGATCCTGAAAATCCGGTACAGTTCATAACGGACCCAAATTTGGAAAAAGCCACCCACTCTGATTCACAAGAGATACCCAGAATTGAAGATCGACTGGAAGAGAACTCATCAAAGCCGGAAGAGCTATATGGTGATGCCGGCTTTGTCAATGGCAAGTCAATTTTGGAAGCCGAAAGCAAAGGAATTGAGCTTGAAGGCCCAAGCTCAGGTCGATCTCAAAGCATTGAGGATTTTACAAATGAGGAGCGAGCACTTGATGTGGCTGATTTTAAGGTTAAAATAGAAGATGACTCAAAAGAGTTAGTTGTTCTGTCTTGTCCCAATAAGCAAGAACCGATTGATCAAGTAAGAAGCAAAAAGACCGGCAAATTGTTAATTCATTTTGATAATGAGAAATGCAAAGAATGTCCACTCAACAAGCGATGCCCGGTCAAAATAGGCGTTCGAAAGTCGACGCTAACGATAGACGAGGAGCAATATGCGGGTGCTGAGCGCCATCATAAGTATATGAGCGATCCGGACTATAGGAAGCAATGCAGTACTCGAGCTGGTGCAGAGAGTTTAGTTAATGAAGTAGCAAATAGCCACGGTGCACGAAAATCCCGGCACAGGACCGAGCAACGATCGAGGCTTCAATTGATATTCGCATCGATTGGCTGCAATGTGAAACGGTACATAAACTATAAGCTGGAGTGCGCCCAAAATCAGCCTAAATTAGAAGAAGTAAGGGTATAGTACCCTTGCCGAAAGCTTTTTTAATACCGAACCGGCCGATAAACGCAGATCTTATCGTCCATGGAACAAAATTACAGGCGATTTCATAATATACTGCTGACTCATTAATTGAATTTCATAAATTCAGGCTTTTTAAAGAGTGGGTAAATAAACAAGATCATATATCTATATCCAAAATTTTAGCAACCTGTCTTTTATTATTAACCAATTTGAAAATCAGAAATAAGGAGTCGCTTTATTGCAAGATACCCTGGTATGCACTCCCT
>DATFMK010000743.1:0-3310 GCA_035267005.1 Balneolales bacterium | reverse complement strand
TTCTTGGAACTTTTATCGGTGACAACGACACTGACATTATAATCGCCCGGCTTCATCGGAAATCGTTTTTGAAAGGTAAAAACGTTACCACTATGAATGATTTCCTTATTTTCTCTTTTTATTGTTAAATCAAAATTTCTGGATATACCAAGGGAACTATCTTTTTTCTGTTGAGCAACTTGAATTTGTATATTGATGTTCGCTGTATATTCGCCATCGAGATTCTTGTAAATGAGACTTCCATAAACAATATCGGCTGTGACATCAACACCAGGTTTTCCCTGTTGATCGAAAAGTCCGATAGCGGAGATTCGTACTTGTGGGTGTCCGGAACGAAATAAATAAGTTGATCCACGCTCTATATTAGGATTATAGGATGGGGAACAGGAATATAAAACAAAAACTGCCAGTATAATGGCAAAAAAGTTTATTAGTTTCGTTATTTTGGTAAAATTATTTTTATGATTCGACATTTAGAATCCTGTTAATAATATTCATATAAATTAACACATTAGTGCTTGTAAATGTTCCTGCTATAGTGTGTTATATAATTTCAAGTACTTATGGAGCGTGTTTAATGAGATTTTTTAGAATCATTATTAGAAAGTTTAAAAATATTTAATAGAAGGCTATGTAAACCCCAAATGCAGATATTGAACAAAATTCCTGATTTGGCAAAACCTTCTATAAAAGGATAATTTATAAACATTATAGAAAAAACGCTTTAATTAGAACAGTATTTTACGATTATAAAATTAAATCAAGCATATAATTAACTATAACTTAAAAGATTTTCTACTGCAACTTTCATGAGACATTTAGATCGCAGAACAAAAATAGTTTGTACCATAGGACCGAGTACCATGTCCCGAAAAAAGATTGAACAACTTATTATTAACGGTATGGGAGTGGCTCGGCTAAATTTTTCGCACGGAACACATGAAGATCATAAAAAGGTCATCGACTCCATTCGATACATATCTAAATCATTAGATTATAGTGTACCTATTCTTATGGACCTACAAGGTCCTAAAATCAGAGTGGGTCAGATGGATGGCGGAGGGCAACAACTTGAAAAGGGCAGTACGGTTACGATTACTCCGGAAGATGTTACGGGTAATTCGAATTTGATTCCCATTGATTATGAAAACCTGGTGGAAGATGCCGAAGTTGGTAATACGATCTTGATGGATGACGGATTATTGGAATTAAAAATCAAAGCCAAAGATACGAATAACCTTACCGCTGAGGTGGTGGTGGGCGGACTGCTAAAATCACGTAAAGGAGTAAATCTGCCCAATGTCAAGATCTCGATTCCAGCGTTAACTAAAAAGGATATTGCTGATCTTGAATTCGGTCTGGAACAAGGGGTAGATTATGTCGCACTGTCTTTTGTGCGTTCGGCACGTGAAGTTCAGGATTTGATTTCCAAAATTCGGGCTAAGGGGAGTAACGCCGGAGTTGTTTCGAAGATTGAAAAACCGGAAGCGGTTGATGAAATCGAAGAAATCATTGAGGAAAGTGATGGCATCATGGTTGCTCGTGGTGATCTCGGAATTGAGATTGCCAGCGAACGGGTTCCACTCATTCAAAAGAAAATCATACGCCTTTGTCGTAATATGGGGAAACCGGTGATCACTGCGACGCAGATGTTAGAGTCGATGGTTCATAATCCAAGGGCAACCCGGGCGGAGAGTTCGGATGTAGCTAATGCTGTGTTGGACGGAACCGATGCCGTCATGTTATCAGCAGAAACAGCTGCCGGTAAATATCCTATCGAAGCTGTAAAAGTGATGGATAAAATTTGTCGTTCTGTTGAAAATCAGGATGCGGAATTGTACAACAGCTTAACCTTTCAGAAACCGGAATGGAAGGAAAAGCAGGTCATTGAATCTCTGAGTTATTCTTGTGTAAGAATGGCCGAGTATGTGGATGCCAAGGTCATCGCTACCATAACTCATTCAGGGACAACAGCCCGGCGTATTGCCAAATTTCGCCCGCAGGTTCCCATCATCGCTTTTACGGAAAGTATTGACGTTTTAAGACAATTGAACCTGGTTTGGGGCGTTTCTCCTGTACGTATCAGCCAAATTTTTGATACGGATAAAAGCGTTCAGGTAATGGAGGATTACCTCAAAAAAGTCGGGTTGGTCAAGAAAAATGACCGGGTGATTATAGCCACCGGAATGCCGATTGCCAAACGCGGACGTACTAATATGATAAAAGTAAGTACCATAACCTGAGATTTGAAAAATCATAAGTACATATTATATCTGTTTATCATCGCTCTTATTTGGATGCTTTCCGGATGTAAAGGAGCTTTAAAAAGTTCGTATGATAACTTCACAGCTTATTATAATACGTTTTATAATGCCAAGCAGTATTACAAAGACGGATATAATGATGTCGTCAAACAGCGGAGCAAAATCAATCCGGAACGACCGATTATCCTTTTTGAGCAACCTGTCAAGATCAGCGAAAGCAATTTTGATCAGGCTATTTCAAAAAGTGCGGATGTCTTGCGGAATCATCCGAAATCTAAATGGGTGGACAACGCGCTGTTTTTGATAGGCCGTTCTTATTTCTATGAGCTCAAATTTTACTCGGCCGATCAGAAATTCAAGGAGTTGTACAATGCCACCCAGAGTGATGTTATGCAGCAAAAGTCGGTTTTGTGGCAGGGGCGTGTGGCTCTTCAAATGGACCATTATGATGATGGTATTAACCTTTTGTCACGGGAACTTTCTTCGAATGACCATAAATGGAATAAATGGGTAAAAGCCCGGACTCAATTAGTGGAAGCCGAGCTTTATGTACAAAAGAAAGATTGGGGATCCGCTGAAAAGTTGTTGGCTGAAGCTATTCCTTATATAAAAGGTAAGGAGATTAAAGCACGTGCTTATTTTCTGCAGGGACAATTACAGGAGAGGCTTGGCAATCTTCAAAAAGCTTTTAATAGTTACGCTCATGTACACGATACAAATCCTGAATATGATTTGGTGTTTAATGCCTTACGAAAACAAGCCGAAGTGGCTCGTAAACAGGGGCGCCTCAGGTTGGCATTACAAATATTTACGAATATGAGCAATGATGATAAAAATTTCGATATTCTACCCGAACTGAAATACGAAATTGCACGGACTATGGAAGCAATGGGGGAATATAAACGGGCTCAGATAGCTTATCATAATATCCTGCGTAATAACCTGAAAAGTCCAACGCGTGCCACGAAAGCAAAGATTTATTATGGATTAGGGAATATCTACCGGGATTTTTATAAAAACTTATCCGTGGCGGCAGCATATTATGA
>DATFMK010000742.1:0-11594 GCA_035267005.1 Balneolales bacterium | reverse complement strand
GAGGATTTCGAAGTCGCGAAAATGCAGAGATTGAGCAAAAGAACGGTTTTGCATAGGCTTCTAAAAGTTATATCTACTATAATATATAATAATTTAATTGTAATAATCCATATATTTATTTTATTAAAGTAACATTCACTATATTTTTTATATATTTTAGTTAATAATACTTTACAGCTATTGTTAGAAGTAAATTTCTAATATATTGTTCTACAGGGAGGCTTTACTAAAACAGGTTTTTGATCAATCCCGATAACAAAGAGAACGGTAAAAAGACAGTTTTGTAAAGGCTTCTGCAGATTAATTTTGTCGCAATCGTTCTTGCCAATAATAGAATAGATGGAACCGTTTGATATTACATCATGTTTGATAGATTGAGTAAATATTTGCCATATAATGGATTAGTGAATGAAACAAAATGAGCAATCCTTAAAGGATTTTTCCGTAAAAACGTTAATAGTTATTGGCATACTGTTACTTACCATCATAACAGCAGTCATAACCTGGTATTCTCTGGAGGTCATCTTATTAATTTTCGCCGGCTGTCTTTTGGCAATCACATTAAGAGGATCAGGACAATTTCTCTCTAAATTTTTGCCATTATCAGAAAAATTCTGGCTCACGATTACCATCTTGTTGGGATTTGGAAGTTTGATATTTGGCTTTTGGTATTTTGGTCCGCATGTAGCCCGCCAAATTAATGTACTGAGCGATAGTACCTTAAACTCTTTAAACCATCTTTTGGATGAAATTCGCAAATTCAATATTGGAAAGAAAATCATCTCAGAAGCCACCAAATCGTTTGAGGAAACTCAAAAATTAAATATTCTGGCAAGAATTACGGGTATTTTCTCAAGTACTCTGAATATTCTGATTAACATTTTAATTGTATTATTTGTCGGACTCTACACCGCATATGAACCCCAACAGTATATTGATGGTTTTATACGGCTTATCCCAATTAACTACAGAGAACGAACCAAAGAAATTATCGAGTCCGTTGAGCATGCGTTACGATGGTATATTATCGGACGAGTACTGTCCATGATTTCCATCGGTATTTTTACACTGATTGGTTTATGGATTCTTCATGTGCCACTTGCTTTTACTTTGGCAACATTAGCGGCAATCATGACCTTTATACCTTATTTAGGTCCTATTTTATCTGCTACGCCAGCCATATTGATCGCTCTGTCAATGAGTCCAGCTATGGCGTTATACGTAGGTATTTTGTACACATGTATCCAGCTCATCGAAAGTTATTTAATAACACCACTCATTCAGTTACAAGCCGTCAGTCTCCCACCGGTACTGACTATCGCAACTCAAATTATCTTAGGAATTATAGCGGGAGGAATTGGTCTGATTATGGCCACCCCCTTCACAGTGATGATTATTGTACTAATACAAACCCTCTATATTGAAGATATTTTAGGGGATGATGTGCCATTATTAGGTCAGCATAAGAATGCAACCTGATCTAACCTGAATTATTCATTTATACAACAAGTATTAATTCATAGCATATTGTAAAAATAAGAACTTATAAAAACGTGTGGTTCGTTTATGATATTGGATTAGATCTATCAAACTTTATACTAAATCGTCTAAAATGCGAATTCTGCAAATTATAAATGATTTAGATCTTAAAATTTGAATTAAAGATAAGGAAAAGACCTGTCAGTCCGCGAAAGCTTTCGGGACTGACAGGTCGCTAAGGAATGTGTCTTATTATATTCAATGATCCGCAACGTTTCATTTCTTTGAGGATCTTATTCCTTTCTTATCCAAACCTCACGTTATAAAAGATAACTTTCCCCTTAATTTTAGGAATGCCAAAAAGAGCTGCGAAATTTTTCCCGAAAATGTTCGGACTGCGTTGAAGTTCAAAATGCTTATTCTACGAATTTTTAAAATATCAACACTAATGAGCTAACGGCTGTTGATATATTATATCCCCTTGTCATGGAGCTTTTTATGGTCATAATACCGGCCTCAAGATGAAAATTTCGGAACTCTAAACCGGTCCCAACGCTAAAACTATTACTTGTTAAACCGCCGGTTCTATATCCGGCTCTGATGGGTAAAAAATTGAGCAGATAATACTCAGCTCCAACTGAAAAGGAGGCGTTCCGGGTGTTCATACCGATATTATTCATCCCTTTATCATAATCCAGCATTAAACCAAGCTTACCATACTTAACATAAGCTCCCAAATGTAACATAGTTGGTAGTTTCGCATGGATACTGCTGATATTATCCGGACTAAAAGCGCCATAAATATTACGGGCTATACTATCTTGTCCCACATAATTCAGATAGTTACTGAAACTGCTGTCATGTTTCGCATCAATCTGTTGATAATTGGGATTCAGTCCATTCCATTTAAAAGTATTGTTCGCACTGAACTTTTGTGCATTCTTATTAAAATTAACACTTCCGATGTCGGTTACAGATGCCGATAATACCAGAACATGCCTGGCTAATCCATTTTTCCGGGTAACACTTCCATCAAACGAATAAACGTAGGAGGCACCGAGATCAAGACCAAACCCATGACCTTTAATTCCACCTTTGGTCATTGAATTTAATTGTATATCACTAAAGCTTGGATTTTGATTCGGAGCTATTCTTTGGTCATAAAACTTTTGAAAATCATTAGTCATATTTCCAACGGTATAAATATCATAATTAAATTGATGTTCAAGCAAGGTATCGCCGGAAATCTGCAAATGAGATTGAAAATTCGATTTGAAGTAGTTCAATCCTTCAATAATTTTAGGAGCAACACCCAAAAACAGTTTACGATGCTCCCCCAAAGCTATATCCGTTGCATATGATAAACTTAACGATGCTATGGAATAAGTGGCATTACTAAAATTAATTGGTCTTGTTTGGGAAAAATAACTTTGATCCAGTCCACGTAACATAAATTCAGCAAGCCCTTTATTTACTGAAACTCTTCCTATCGTGCGGAATCTCAAAGCCGCGCCAAATGTTCCAATAGCAGTCTTATGAATATATGCTAACGGCAAAACATTAACATTAAATGCAAACGATCTGCTGTCCGTGTCTTTTGCACCAAACCAACTCCCTAACGCTGACGATATTTGATTATCCGTTAACTGATAACCTTTCGTAAAATATTTATTATAAACGGCAACATTGAGCAACGGTCCGCCTGAAGAGACATTAAAATCACCAGGTAATCCAAGCATAAATTGGCTATTTCCTCTGAATAAACCAATATTAGCAGGATTAATAAAGGCGGCATGGTAACCGGTCATATAAGCCGCTCCACCGCCACCCAAACTTAGATTTCTTGCAGAAAGGTAGGTCGATTGGGCCGCAGCGTTTCGATAGCCTACCGTAACCCCCATAAGTAAAATCAAACTAAATACTATTTTTTTTGTCATTTCTTCTGAATATTTCTTCATCGACTCAGTTCCCCGGATTTACTTTTGAAGTAACCTTGAAATTCCCGCTAATATCAAATCCGATATAATCTTTAGCCTGTATGCGAACCTGACTATTACCCGTTGTATTCATCTTCACTTTTAACTCTACCAACCTGGCATTATGCAAAGCATCCAATTGTGTTTTGTTTAATGCTACATGCAAGACATCTTCGTTTGGTGTGCTAACAAAGTGTGTCTGAGAGTTCACGGCGGCAGGTTTCAAAATGATGGGATTTTCACCCGCTGTAGTATCCGGAACGGTACTTGTCACCGGATGCCCATATTGATCAAGAAATCTTAATTGTAAATTAGCCGACAATGGCAGATCATTTATGTAATGTATTTGCAATGTTGCAGCGGATAATTGCGTTTTCCCATTTCCTGAAGGCAATTTTGATAAATTAGCCGAAAGAGTATCAATGTAAGTTGCCGGCTGAGACGGCGTGGCTACATCAAGAGGAACATTTAATCCTATGGCAGTGTCGAAATAGTATGAACTGGGCTGCGTTGAAGGAAGGCTGTTAAATATGATAATCGCTTTACCGATAAATCTCACACTTGTAGGAAGATTACTGATAAAATCACCGATATTTGAATTGCTTTCGTTGAAATGCAAACTCCCATAAAGAGTATCGGTTTTGGAAGAGTCGGCTCCTATTTGAAATGTCATTAATTTACTATCAGGTAACTCCTGGCCATGAGCCTGCAGTCCTGAGACCGGACTTCCGCTTACCTGATATTGAGAACCTGATTTGGGTTTGAAATAAACACTGTTACCATTGGCGTCACCACCAACAATACCCGCATATACCTGATTACCGACAGGTAAATTAGTACGATAATAAAGCTGCATTTTAGCATGTAAAAGAGAAAAACTTCCCATTCTCTTGGAAAAATAATCTAACTTCTTAATCGCGATTATTTTTGCCTCCTTATTATCATAAAGATCCAGTGTATCTTTTCCATTAGCAGGATCATCTGGATTTAAATTCACAACAATTTTAAAACTCGTAGTTGTGGCCCCCCCAAGTTTCGGTAAACTTTGGGTGTTAATCGTAGCGGAATTGGTATAGCTGGTTCGCGTACTTAACTCCACTAATCCATCATTTTGGGTAGAAATGAAATTTTTGAGATCCCCTTTCGTCGTATCCACTAACGCATTCGGTCCACCCAAAAAATCAACCGTTTTCCTGTATAATGGAATTTCAAGTGTGTGAGTAATCCCGAAATCTGGTTTTGTCGGTGTTTCACACCCCGATAATCCTGCACTGATTAATGCCAGGAAGATTATACTTATTATTGAGTTTTTAACTCTTTTTTTCATAGAATTATTTATAGATTCCATTCTTATTCGTTTGAAAGGCCCCATAGTGGTCAAAATAAATCAATAAAATTTCCATAAAAAGACTATGCAAAACCGTTCTTTTGCCCAATCTCTGCATTTTCGCGACTTCAAAATCCTCACATCCCGAAAGCATTCGGGATGCTATGGTTCCGAAGTCACTCAAGCTTTGATCTTGAAAAAAGCCCTGGTTTTGCAAGGCCTTCCATAACTTAAGAAATGTTAATAGTCTAATCTTTTTAATAAAAAATAGATTCATGCAAGCCCAATCATACCTAAATTATCCACGACAAGTATACAAAAAACTAATATATCTACAAATGAAATCTATGTTTGTATTCAATATTTGTATAAATTTTCATAGACACATAACGGAATAATATTGTTATAATGATATTATCTCGAAACTTATAAATATACTAACATAAGTATCTTTTTAAACGAAATGTAATTCTTCATTTTCTTAAATATTTTGCAACGTTTATCACAAAAAGAATCCAACAAATGATTAATTAAATAGATGATAAATTTTAACCAAACTGATTTAAAAATCGTAGGCTGGGAAATAGATAAAGATGAAAAAATTCTGCTCTTTGTTTTAATCGATAAGAACAATATTGACAAATATAACATTGATGATTTCATGAATGAGGTTCTTGCTCTTGAAACATCATTGTTATCGGAAGAAGATAAGGATCAGGAATATGATGAGCTTCTTGAAAGATACGGTATTATTGAAGTATTCGATCAGGAGGAGATTTCTGAATTAACAGAAAGTGGAGATATCGATCCTGAAGATTTACATTCTTCACTTTATGAATTAATGAGAGAAGAACGGGAGTGATAGTCCAAAGTCAGATATCCATAACTCAAGATCAAACATAATTTATTGTTTCTTTTTCCTTTGTGATAAAAATATCCCGGTAATATTCCCATTTTATCTTTGAATTTACTATATTTGTGCAGCTAAAAAGCGTATCATCAATCAATCATTTGTATATTTATTTTGGAAGATTATCCACAGGCTATTACAAAACAGGAAATAAATACACTACCTCTTGGCCGTTACCAAGGTGATATTCATATTATAACCTCGCAAGAAAAAGAACAACAGGCTTATGAGGTACTTGAAAATGAAACATTATTAGGTTTCGATACGGAAACACGGCCGGCTTTTACAAAAGGTGTAATATATCCCACTTCACTTCTGCAGCTGGCTGGTGAAAATGCTGTTTATCTATTCCGGCTCACGCATATTGGTTTTCCTGAAAAACTTCAACAAATTTTGGCTAATCCTTCCATTACCAAAGTCGGCGTAGCAATTCGAGATGATCTGCGTGAGCTAAAAAATATTTCCAAATTCTACCCCACTAATTTTAGGGATTTAAATAAAATTGCTGATCAGCTCAATATTCAAAATAAAGGGTTGAGAAATATGGCAGCATTATTCCTCGGTATCCGAATTTCCAAAACCAACCGGGTCTCTCCATGGCACCGGCCCGTTCTTTCTGCCGGACAAATCTCTTACGCCGCTACCGATGCCTGGGCAAGCAGAGAGATCTATTTAAAAATAAAAAGCCGAAGTTTATTGAATTGATCGATTAGTTTCCCTTTCTTAAAAATTCTAAATGGAACCATTTAACACGAAGAGCATTGGTAATGAAAGAGCAAAACTTACCTGAAGATTTCGAAATTCGTCCCGGCACACCCGATGATGCCTCTCTCATTTTATCATTTATTAAAGAACTTGCAGATTATGAAAAGATGTCGGATGAAGTTGTTGCTGATGAAAATTTGATTAATGAACATCTTTTTGGCAAAAGAAAATCAGCGGAGGTTGTGATTGGATATTATAAAAACGAACCTGTTGGGTTTGCGTTGTTTTTTCACAATTTTTCTACATTCTTAGGTCGTCCCGGTTTATATCTTGAAGATTTATTTGTTCGTAAGGAAATGCGCGGTAAAGGATTTGGTAAAGCTCTTCTTAAACATCTTGCTCATTTAGCGGTTAAACGTAATTGTGGCCGTATGGAATGGGCCGTACTTAATTGGAATGAACCATCTATCCAATTTTACAAAAGCCTGGGTGCAAAACCTATGGATGATTGGACGGTGTACCGGGTGACGGGTAAAGCTCTAAAGGAACTGGGCTCCTAATGAGTAATAAACTTCTCCAGATTTAACGGATGCTGAAATGACATCATCATTTTTTGTATGATTAATTTTCTAAAGTATCATGATAAAAGGTTTTGAAGTCTTTTAACGATAATTCAAATCAATTTATCGCTAAAATTTTTAAATCTAAGAAGGCTTTGCAAAACCAGGGATTTTGTTCAAGATCAAAGCTTGAGCGACTTCGGAACCATAGCATCCCGAATGCTTTCGGGATTCGAGGATTTCGAAGTCACGAAAATGCAGATATTGAGCAAAAGAACGGTTTTGCATAGGCTTCTCTAACTTCACCTTAAAAATACTTCCATTACTTCCTGTATGCATGTAATTGATTAGCCTAAAACGAGTTATTCTAATTTTGGAGATTTTATTTCTCGTATTTACATTATACATAATTCAGGTTTTTTGTATTTTAAATTTTAGAAGGCGATGCAAAACCAGGGTTTTTGTTAAGTTTAAAAAGCCTGAGCGACTTCGAAACCACAGCATCCCGAATGCTTTCGGGATTCGAGGATTTTGAAGTCGCGAAAATGCAGAGATTGGGCAAAAGAACGGTTTTGCAAAGCCTTCTTTTAACCCTATCAATTAATATCAGATCTAATCAAGAGAACTAACTTTCATCTTATTTGTGGAATAACCCGGGAATCGTTTATCAATTATTAGCAGAAGAATTATGAAGAGAACACACACTTTTCGTTCAATAATCGTCGCATTACTCTTTTGTTTCACTTTGGCAGGTTGCGTTATTCAGCGTAACCCTGTCACGGGTAAAAAGAGAGCTTACGGATATAGCTGGAGTCAGGAGAAAGAAATAGGGAAAAATACTGACAAACAAATTCAAAAAGAATATGGTGTATATAACGATCCTGAGTTGCAGAAATATGTAAACAGAATAGGACAAAAGGTATTATCGAAAAGTCACTTACGCCGTCCGGATACCCCCGAAAAATTTAAAGATACGCCATTTACATTTCGTGTTCTGAACAGTTCCGTTGTGAATGCTTTTGCACTTCCCGGAGGGTATGTTTACGTCACACGCGGATTATTGGCTCACCTCGAAAATGAAGCTCAATTAGCGGTTGTACTCGGACACGAAATTGGTCACGTAGCAGCACGACATGCATCACAACAGGCATTTCAACAAAAGCTGGGTCAGGCGGCTTTAATAGGCGGAGCTGTCGTAGGAGAACAAGCATTTGGACTTTCCAGTCAGGATATTCTGAATCTTGGTGGTTCTGCAGTTAAATTATTATTCCTGCGATATAGCCGCGACGATGAACGTGAAGCCGACCGTTTGGGTGTAGAATACGCCGCCATGTCGGATTACCACGCCTCATCCGCGTCACATTTTTTTACCTCCCTTAAGCGTATCACCCAAAAATCGGGACAGAATTTACCTTCTCTCCTATCGACTCACCCTGATCCCGGTGACAGAGAAAAGACAATCGTTAAACTATCCGATAAATGGAAGGAAAAGGGATATCCTCAAAAAGTCATTGATGAACAAGCTTATATGAATGAAGTTAACAATATTATTTATGGCGATAATCCTCGTGAGGGTTTAACACAAAACGGATATTTCTACCATCCGGATCTAAAATTTAAATTTCCGATACCTCAAAATTGGAATGTAATTAATCAAGCCTCTTTAGTTGGAATCGTATCTCCAAAACAAGATGCAATTATGCTGATGCAAATTGATACCCAATCCCAAACTCCGCAGCAATCTGTTGAAGAGGTTATTAAGAATAATGGATTAAGTGTTTTGACTAGCGGATCGACACAAAGTGGTAATTTACCGGCTTACCAAAGTATCGCGACAGCCACAACAAAGAATGGACAACAGTTGAAACTTTTTATCTATGCGTTATCATTTAATAATCAGATTTTCCAATTTACTGATTATTCATCGTTAGATAATTTCTCGACATTTCAATCTTATTTCACAAATACAGCACGTGGATTCGCAAAACTAACCGATTCCAGGATTCTAAACATTCAACCGGTTCTTATTCATGTTCAAAAAACGACACATACCGGAACCTTTCAATCATTTCTTCCGAAGAAGTTGCCGAACGATATAAAAGACGAAGATGTAGCCATTTTGAATCAAGTCAAATTATCGGATACCCTTACTTCTGGTTCTGAAATAAAAATACCGGAGCGTTAAAAGGTAAGCGATCTGTTTTATCTTATTAATAATGTCATTTCGATATAAAATTCTGTCTTGTTGATAACAAACCACGGACAACAGTCGATCGAGAAATACTTCGGAGCTTAATAACCTGAGTTCGAGATAAGATAATCAATTAAGATTTCCAATGATTGATGGTGGACGGTGGCCGTTTTGAAACGATTAACGGGTTCGTACTCCGAGTTACCGTTTTCGTATGTCTTTTTTTTAACTTAACGTGAGGTTCGTTTAAGCTTATAGTCTATCTACTTAATAAAACGTAACTGTTAAATGAGATTATTTTAGGACCACCGACTATAGACGACAGAGGTTGTGAAAAAATAACAATGTAAGCGACGAAGCACTTTAATTTTTTAATTGTTTTTGAATTTTGTTGAGGAGACTCTCTCCCTGTCGCGGATTTATCCGTGACAGGGAGAACTTGTCCCGCATACTTTCGGGAGAATGAGAGTGGGTAAGCAGAGCGAAATTGAGCGAAGCACCTAAATTATTTAAGGCAATTGAATTTGACTTATATTTTTTCACAGCCTCGACAGAGAAACGCGCTGATAGTAATTAAACATTATTTATTCTGAAAAACCGTATAATCAACGTGAGTCCGAAATCGGAATCATGTTTTATGCATCAAAACAGCTCTCTGTCGTCGATGGTCAGTCGTCCGTCGTCAAGAATATGTCATATTTCCTCAGGTCGTATTCTCAATGTAATTATTACAACTCTGCGATTCTTATCCAAACCTCACGTTAACTTATAAATGCAGATCAAAGTAGCCTGACTGCTACCGACTATGGTCTATCGTCCATCACCATCAGTTTATTTGGGACTCCGATTCCCTAATTTCATTATATCGAATTCATGATAATAAGATGATATTTGAAAAAAGAAGACCACTCCTGATTCAACAGGAGTGGTCTTTAAAGATACGTCTCTCGACATATTCTTTTTGGGGTTTATGTTGTGTGAGTATAAGCTTTATTTATCAAGCATTTTTAGTTGGGTTTGGATCAAAAATATCAGGTCGCTTTTTACCTGATACAGCTATTTCTCCTAACATTCCTTTTCTGACAACTCGAGTAAGTGCGTGATCAACTAATTTAATCGTCTCAGGAACCGGAAATTCCAATTCGAAAACCCCTGTGCTTCCCGGGGGGACATGCATTGTTTGTACATAACGATCCGGATTGTTTATAATCGCACCCGCCCTCCATGCCTTGGTGAATATATTACCAATCGGGTGAAAACTTGACGTTAAATTCGGACCACCATTTACGAGAAAAATACGGGCAGTCTCACCGGTTTTGGTTTTCATGGCTCCATGTACACTTGGTGTTAGAGCATGTTTTTCACCATTCAGGACAACATAGCTTGGATCCTCTTTCAACATGTTATTGAAATCAAATTCATGATGACCTTTCTGACCAGCTTTTTTATTGGTATAGATCTCATTTTGACCCAAATAAAATTCATGATCAACTTTTGGCAAACCTTCCGGTGGTTCAACTACAATCATACCAAACATGCCACTGCTTATGTGATAATCCATATTTGGAACAGCACAGTGGTAAATAAACGCGCCAGGATACATAGCTTTAAACCTCATATGACTTTCCCCACCGGGAACAACCAATGTAGCCATATTTCCGCCACCAGTACCGTAAACGGCATGCATATCAACATTATGGGCTCGATTCGTAGAGTTTTTAAGCGTAACATTAACGGTGTCCCCTTGACGAATCCGAATCATTGGTCCGGGAATCTGTCCATTCCAGGTCATATATTTGAAGGTTACACCAGGTTCTATTTCTGCCGTCACTTCTTTGGCTTCCAATGTGATATCGTGTGTTATGGCATGTGATCTATGAATGGGAGCCGGTATATTTGTGGGATCGGCAGCTACCCTCTTAACAATTTTCCCGGTAGGTAATATGGTACTCTTTGTTTTAGGTGGCGTAGCTTTTTTACCTTTTCCGGTTATAAATGGTATCGAAGCACCCGCAACACCCCCTGTCATGATGACTGAACCCATGACTTTCAAAAAATTCTGTCTCGAAATACTCTTTTTAGATTCTACCTTATCTCTTTCGACAGCTTCTTTTAAATCATTTTTTTTCATAATCAACACTCCTGAATATAAAATAGGAATTAATACTCTTTTATCTTAATTAATATTATTTACGTATCTTTATCATTTAACAACTGCTACGAAATAGCTACTCTCGATTTCGTGGCTGCTCTTATTTTTTAATCTGTTGCTAAATTAAGATAAAATACTCTTTATTCATAATTATTTTTTTTACTTTTTCTACAAAATGTAATTATTTCAGATAATCAGATATGGCCCATCCCCTTATCCTATTGAGAATAAATAAGATATTTATTCTTTATACATTATAAGAAGGCTTTGCAAAACCAGGGATTTTGTTCAAGA
>DATFMK010000741.1:0-4627 GCA_035267005.1 Balneolales bacterium | reverse complement strand
AGGATGACGTCGTTTGGGGGGCATTGTGGTTATGATACAATTAAATAGTTCCAAACTCTTCTAAAGCGACGTCATTCCGGGCACCGACCCGGAATCTTGTAGTTAAGGGCAATAAACGTTGTTTCGTTTAGAGTAGGAAAGCACGTTGTTAGCTATATCATCCAGGGTTTGTAAATAGTAACAACGTTTTGGCTGGATCCTGAATTAAATTCAGGATGACGTCTATTTCCTTTTATAATAGTAAGATACAGAATAATTGGATTTATTAATCTTACTTAATCCGCTAAAATCCGCGCTAATATGTGGCAAAAAATCACTTCTTCCGCTTTCTTTTTTCGATGCGATGCAATTGGGGACGCAATGTAATTTGAGTGATCACACTTCCGGTTCGTCGGTTCAAAACCGAATCCAAAGCTTCGACAACGTCTTCGGGAGTCAGATGAGCCGCTTCATGGTCATCGGGTTTGAAACTGAGGTGATCGTAAAAAGGCGTATCTGTCATGTCGGGCATAATAGTTACCACTTTAACACCGCTTTTGCGTACATCCTCAAATAAAATATTACTAAAATGCTGCAAACCGGCTTTTGTTGCAGCATATGTTCCGCCCCATTTACTTCTTATCTCTGCTGTTACGGAAGTTATATTAATTAGGTAGCCCTCCGTCTTTTTCAAACTTCGAAGAAATAACCGGGTGAGGACCAAAGGCGCCGTCAAATTCGTTTGCACCATTTGCGCGATTTCCGATACTTTAATCTCTTCATGAGGAGCGAAATACGCAATGCCCGCATTATTGATGAGGATATCAATTCGTTTATTCTCTTGCCGTAATATCTCTTTTGACGTTTTTTCCAGTTTTACTAAATCCATAACATCACAAGAAACAGGCAGGAAATTTTTGTTCTTGTAATCAGATTTTGAAAAATCCCTTGCGATACCGTATACCCTATATCCATTCTCATTCAGATACTTGGAAACCGCTAATCCTATCCCTGATGAAGCGCCGGTGACAACGGCCGATTTCATAATACTTCTATGTTTTCTTTCAAAACA
Organism: Balneolales bacterium; assembly: GCA_035267005.1. Lineage (GTDB taxonomy): Bacteria > Bacteroidota > Rhodothermia > Balneolales > DATFMH01 > DATFMH01. The sequence goes on along the minus strand of DATFMK010000741.1, from coordinate 3,576 downwards.
TGTTCTTTCAGTAAACCGACTACCAAACGTTCCATCTCTTTTCGATCATCATCTTTGTAAGTGGTCACTCCATCTTTTGTTTCATAATCATGATATAGAACATCAGTATCGGAACGTTGCTTTCTAATCCGTTTCAGGTAATCCTTACTCATACGAAATACACCTACACTAAAATCAGAAACCTTATGCAACGGAACTGTTTCCGACAATGTTTCAATCAATTCAGCATAATGGTCTTTCCAGTTTTGAACTCTCATGATGGGATCGATACAAATTCTGACCTGCCAGCCATCTTCAATAGCCGCGTTAATCGCTTTTAAACGGCTTTTTAAAGGAGGGGTACGTTTTTCATACAGCCGGGCAATCGTATCCGGAGAAAGCGTCCAGGCCAGAATGACATTATCGACGGGTTTATGATGTTGGATGGCCCGATAATTGGCGCTTTTAGATCGTATTTCCACGACCAATTCAGGATTTTCGGAAGCCGTCTCAATCCATCGACTACAATAGGGAATCATTTTTTCAAAAGCCAGCAAATCGGTATCGTAGGAAACGGCCAGATACATCGGACCATTTTTCAGCTCGTCCAGAGTGTGTTGTATGTAATCATCGTTATTGACAAACATGACTACGTTAGCTGAGGGAAACATCCCTTGTAAATAACAGTAATCACAATCGTAAATACAATTCAAAACAAGCGCATTGTAGAAAAAACGGTCGTCGTATCCGAAATCAGGCGTTACTTCAGAACCGGTATACAAAAATTGATCTTTCCGAACAGCCAGAATAAGATTCATGCTTTTCTTTTGAAGACGCCAATCTTGTCCGCTTCGGGCAAAAACATCTTTATAATGATCAACAACAATACGCGTTGATTTCGGATATTTATTTAATATGCAATGAGTATCCTCGTAATTGAGGGCTTCCTTTTCAAGATAAATATGCGAGAAATCGGGGTTAACGGAGTACTGTTCGGATACGCTCAAAAATTCCATTCCTTTCGTTTTTTGTCTGAGCCTCAAGTTCCTGAAATCTATTTAAAATATCCAGATTATCACATTGAAGCTTATATTTTGTGGCCAATTTCTCTAATTGTCGAAATTGCGTAGTCGTCAAATGCAGATTAGCTTTAAGAGAATCAATCATTTGACGATCGTTTTCGGTTAACAGCTCATGTTGCTGATCTGTGATGAATGTATTCCAGCTGCTCAGATAACTATCCATTTCCGGTATCCTGTTCCGTATCAATTCACTAACCATTTCGCGGTTTAGCTTAACATTTTTCTTATGATCCGATACGATTTTCAGGCATGCAATCTGACTCGGCGGCAGATAAACATTTGCTGCTTCAAAAAATCCGGAGGCTTCCATATCAATTAAGGAATCACTCTGCTCACCATTGATATGAGGACGGTCAACGGTTATCAATTTTCCTTCTTTTAGGGAATGCCGGATAAACAGATCGGGATAATAACTTCTTCGCGTACTTTCGTCCCTTATCTGATTTACCAGAAAGAGATTTCCAATTTCATGTGTCTCAGGAGCTCCGGCTATTCCAATATTTGCGACGACGACCTTATCCAACTCTTTTTCTTTGGATAAGGCCACTCCGGTCGATACCGCTGTTTTGATTTTCCCCAATCCACTGACAACTAATTTGAGCCCTTCCCCCCGATATATCGATATTTTGGGGTAGCGGTGATCATGTTTCAGATCATAAAATTCAATTAAAGGCCGGGCCTCGGAATATAATGCGGTTACCAGGTAGATCACTTTTGTGATATAGGTTACTAAGTTATTTGATTATTGAATTTTCCGTACCAGGATAATCTATTAATTTAATGTGAGTTCGATACAATTATTTGTCTGAATATAAACTTGTTATATTTCAAATCCACATTTAGAAGATCTCTCACCCAAAAAGCGGGTTCGAGATGACGTCTTTGAGTGATATTTTTAAATTTAACCAATATCTGTCGCCGTTTCACGTCATTTCGACCAGAGGGGGGAATTTTCAAAGTAACGTAACGTGAGGTTTGGATAAGAATCGCAGAGTTGAAATAATTACCTTGAGAATACGACCTGAGAAAATATGACCTATCTTGACGACGGACAATTGACCATCGACGACAGAGAACTGTTATGATGCATAAAGCATGATTCCGATTTCGAACTCACGTTGATTATACGGTTTTCCAGAATGAATAATGTTTAATTAATATCAGAGCGTTTCTCTGTGGTCGGTGGTCATAGAATAAACTAATTTAACAGCTACTTTTATTAGGTAGATAGATTATAAGTTTAAACGAACCTCACGTTAACGTAGGCATTAAAAAAAGCAGTTAAAAAGATATTATATCGAACTCACCTTAAATTAATAAAGAAATTGCTGTTTTATGTATTCTATGTGTTCAACACTCAGCTTTTTTACCTGCTTCTGACAGCTTTCATTGTCAATTTCAAAACTTAAATAACTCATTGGATAATATATTAAAAGATAAAGAATCGACATCCATATCGGTTATCATTCCGACTTACAACCGGAAAAGATATCTTCGACGGGCACTGAAATCAGTCTTCAGTCAGACTCTTGAGCCAATGGAAGTGATTGTTATTGATGATGGTTCGACGGATCACACACGCCAAATGCTAAAGCGCTATTTCCCTGATGTGCTTTATTTTCATCAATCCAATCAAGGTGTAAGTACTGCCAGAAATACCGGCATTAAAATGGCGAAAGGGAAATGGATCGCTTTTTTGGATTCGGACGACCGGTGGAAACTTCAAAAGCTGGAAAAACAGATGACGGCATTGCAAAATTCATCGGATATAAAAATCTGCCATACCAACGAAATCTGGATCCGAAATGGTGAATTTGTCAATCAAAAAAAGAAACATCGAAAATTCGGGGGATATATCTATCAAAAATGTCTGCCACTCTGCCGGATATCGCCATCGGCCGTGATCATCCATCGATCCATTTTTGAAGATATCGGACTTTTCGATGAATCATTACCGGCTTGTGAAGATTATGATCTCTGGCTGAGGATGTGCTCGAAATATCCTGTTTTGTATTTGGAACAAAAACTGATCTATAAATATGGAGGACACGCCGATCAACTTTCTCAGACTTTTTGGGGCATGGACCGTTTCCGCATCCAGGCTCTTGAAAAGATTATTGAACAGGAAACCTTAACCCCGGAGCAAAAACAGGTCACTTTAAAAACACTGCTAAAAAAATTACGCATCTACACCAACGGAGCCAAAAAACGCAATAAAACAGAAGAAACTGCTATTCTCGAAGGAAAAATTCGTCATTATCAAACACTTTTAGAGATATGAGCGGTCAATAAATTAATATAACGTGAGGTTTGGATAAGAATCGCAGAGTTGTAATTATTACATTGAGAATACGACCTGTGAAAATATAACCTATCTTGACGACGGACGACAGACCATTGACGACACAGAGCCGTTTTGATGCATAAAGAAGCATGATTCCAATACCGAACTCACGTTGATCATACGGTATTTCAGAATAAATAATGTTTAATTACTATCATAGCATTTCTCGGT
>DATFMK010000740.1:0-2075 GCA_035267005.1 Balneolales bacterium | reverse complement strand
TGAAACAATTTATTATGCCGGTTTGCTGCACGATATCGGCATTATCGGTGTACCCGCAGAGATATTACAAAAAGCCGACCCACTTACCGACGAGGAAATGATCTGGATAAAGAAACATCCCGTCCGCGGGGAAAAAATTCGCATTTTTCCGGGTTCAATATTTTTCCGGATGTTATGCATATAATTGTTTTAATTATACATTTATTTTTAAAATTGGGTTTTCGTTGTTAATATTGCGCCTTTTTTCACAATACTCAATTGTTGGCCATCCATAATCACGCTTGACGTTAATCATGCCATGCGTTACTAAGTCTCATGATAAGATCGTTTAAATGCAAATACACAAAAGCACTCTCACAAGGCCAGCGTGTCAAGCGATTTGTAAATATCACAAATGTTGCACGGCGTAAGCTCAGACAGCTTGAAATCGCTAATCGAATTGAAGATTTGAAAGTTCCGCCCGGGAATCATCTTGAAGCAATCAAAGGTGACCGCTCCGGCCAACGCAGCATTCGTATTAATAATCAGTGGCGTGTCTGCTTTTGTTGGACGGATGCAGGTGCGGAAGATGTGGAAATAGTTGATTACCACTGAGGAGGATTTATTATGAACCAACTTAAACCTATCACCCCTGGTGAAATTCTTTTGGAAGAGTTTCTCAAACCTATGGGTATTAGCCAGTATCGTTTGGCCAAGGAAATTGACGTTCCTGCTCAGCGCATCAGTGAAATTGTCTCTGGAAAACGTTCGGTCACAGCCGATACCGATTTACGGTTATGTCGTTTTTTCGGTTTGTCCAATGGGTACTGGCTGCGAGCACAAGCAGCACACGATACTGAAGTTGCAGAACGTACTTTGAATAATGTAATACTAAAAATTAAGCCCTGGTCTGAGCATGTTGCCAAACAAATCAGTTGAGCAGACGGCGTGAAGATAGCGGTTTTACGTAAAGGCCTTACAACGTCGACACTCATCTAAGCCGCTGCTCACGCTCAACGTTATGAGCATCAAGAAATTCGGAATATGATAAGTATATACACATTTGAAGTTTACATTATTAGTGGACCTATGTCAGAGGAATTTGTAGAAAAGAATCGGGTAATTCTTCGGAAAATAGAGATTCGGGGAGAGCAGACTTTAGAGGATTTACATCTTGCTATATTCGATGCCTTTGATCGTGAAGAAGATCATTTGTATGAATATCAGATTGGTGGAAAAGGTCCAAATGACCCTGAAGCTATTCGCTATAGTACACCCGATCCATTTGAAAACTCTGAGAAACTTTCCAAATCATGCAATTATGCATCAGCTACAACCATTGATTCATTAAAATTAAAAATAGATGATGTATTCGGCTATTGGTTCGATTTTGGTGATGATTGGTGGCACCAAATTAATGTGGCGTCAATTCAAAGCAGATCGTCTCCTGGAAAATATCCCAAAGTTATTGAACGCATAGGAAAAAGTCCACTGCAGCAATCGGATATCGGTAAATGTGTCAATTGAAGAGGGCGCTCATAACCAGTCATTTCAGCAGATGGCTAAAGCCGGTGATCTGAATAAAGTTTGTTGTTTATCGAATTTCAATGAATTTTTTATCATTTGCAGCAGATATGCTCCATGGGGAACCTCCTTATAAGTGTTTGGACTGTGATATCTTCGATAAATGCCACAAAATAACTGTCGCCGCATGCTTGCAAGCTATTGCAAACTTCTTAGGTATGATGTATTATCATACCGGAGGTGAGATTATGGCTACATCAAAAATTGCAATAACTATAGACCAAAACACATTGAATCGATTAGATTTATTAGTAAAGTCACATATATTCCCCAACCGCAGCCGCGCCATTCAAGAAGCTGTGACGGAAAAACTTGAACGGCTTGAAAAAAGTAGACTTGCTCGAGAATGTGCTAAATTAGATCCAAATTATGAACAAGCCCTGTCTGAGGAAGGCTTTGGCACGGAGATAGATGAATGGCCCGAATACTAAGAGGGGATATTATATGGGCAGATCTTAACCCCACCATTGGGCACGAACAATCCGGCCTGCGACCGATACTCGTATTGAGCC
>DATFMK010000739.1:0-2356 GCA_035267005.1 Balneolales bacterium | reverse complement strand
AAACCGTTTTTGACGAAACTCGATTCCCTTTTTGAAGTCCAATACGGCCGGGATTCCAAATGGACCTTCTTAGCAAAATTCCCGGATATGACCGGATTAATCGGTGATTATGCTCAGGGTAATGAACCGAGTTTTGATATTGCATATATGTATGATTTTGCCGGAGAGCCCTGGAAAACGCAAAAAATGATTCGTGAGATTTTGGAAGTCTGGTATGGGGAAACTCCACGTGGAGTGCCTGGCGATGATGATCAGGGAGCTATGGGGGCGTGGTACGATTTTTCGGCAATGGGCTTTTATCCGTTTTGTCCGGGAGATCCTTATTATGTGATTGGAAGTCCGCTATTCCGAAAAACCACGATACATTTATCGAATGGAAAAACATTCACCATAAAAGCGGATGATGTTTCGGTCCGCCACAAATATATTCAATCGGCAACCCTAAATGGGGAACCTCTTCAGAAGCCCTGGTTTACACAAAAAGAATTAGAAAAAGGAGGCACGCTCGAGTTAAAAATGGGACCGAGACCGAATAAATCCTGGGGAAGTGCTCTGCAAGATGCACCACCATCCATGAGTAAATAAATATGAGCAGTTATTTTTTTACAAAATTTTATAATTATTATAAAGGTAATGTTAACCTGAGTTTTAGATAAGAATCGTAGATTTTAATCATTATAATGAGCATTCGACCTGAGAAAATATAAGATATATAGACGACGGACGACAGACCACCGACGACCGAGAGCCGTTTTGATACCTTTTAATGCATCCGATTTTAAGGATGAGAATTCCTTTTCTTTAAAAAATTAGGGATAGCATAGAAGGTTGGTATCAGGTGGCATTAATGAATAACTCAATAGATAAATGAAAATAACAACTATTTGGCACAAGCTCATTAAACATTTTAAACAGTTATTATCTTAATTCTTGACTGATTATCTAATTTCGAACCCACGTTGTTTATACAGTTTTTCATAGTAAATAATTATTAATTACTATTATAGCGTTTCTCTGTCGTCAGTCGTCTGTGGTCGGTGGTCACAAAATCATCTAATTTAACTGTTATATTTTATTAAATAGATAGATTATAAGCTTAAACGAACCTCACGTTAAATAATCTGAATTATGTCAATTTTCAATTCGTACACAACGATTTTCTTTTTGTTACGTTTTTTAGCATTATAATTATACTAATAAACCGACAACGGATGCTATTATGGTTAATGAAGCAATAAAAAAGCAAGTACTTGAGCTTTCCGACAAAGAACGTGCAGAATTGGCTCATTTATTGATCGATAGCCTCAATCCAGTTAACGAATTCGAATCGGAAGAAGCCTGGCAGAAAGAGCTGAAAGATCGTATTAGTCGCTATGAGCAAGGCGTGAGTTCTACAAAGTCTTGGAGCGAGGTTAAAAGAAAGGGTCAACGTCTGATAAATAAATGAGGAAACTGGCTTTTAAACTTGATGAGGCGGCTGAAGGGGAATTTTACAATATCATCGATTATTACAAGCAATTTGATAAGTCTCTGTCTTCTGATTTTATTTATGAATTTGATCGGGCTGTCAAGCATTTGCAAAAGTTCCCAGATGCGGGATCACCATATCTTCACAATACAAAACTTATAATTCTCCATCGATTCCCATATGCTATTGTTTATAAAATCTATCGGAATAAAGTGATTGTAGTTCATGCGGTCATGCACATGAAAAGAAAGCCAGATTATTGGAAAGGACGTCTGAAGTAAATGGCAAATAACCTAATGCGAATTATTCCTATAATTAGTAAAAATGATACGTAAGATTTTGAAAATATTAGTTTATCTAAATTCAAACGATTCTCAATTCTGGAGACGTTAAAAAGGCTGCGAAATTTTCCCGTGTCCTGTGTTGAAGGGAAAAATACTAATTCAACCTATTTTTTTCATCGCCATAGCCATGACAAAAATTTTTGGTTAATAAACTGTACTAACCAGTGCATTAAGGTGACTTTTTCCACTTGGCCTTTTACTGTTTGGATTCAGATTTTACACTTAAACTTTTAAATTATTGATCGGAAAACTTTCCTTATGTGTACTATCCTAAATAAAACTTTGATTCCTCTTATCCTCCTTTCATTTCCTTTTTATTTAAAAGTGAGTAATGAAGCTTTGGCTGAATCATCTGGGAACCCTGTAAAACACGAATCTACATCAAAGAAAAATCAGAAGCGTAGACAAAAACGATATCCCAATTTATTGAAATATGTGAATATACTTCAGGGGACCAACTCTAAATTTTCCCATTCTCATGGAAATGATTATCCCGCTGTTGCTCTTCCCCGTGCGATGAACTTTTGGTCGCCCCAAACCGGTA
>DATFMK010000738.1:0-3594 GCA_035267005.1 Balneolales bacterium | reverse complement strand
GGTATATTCAGAATCAGGAACAACATCATAAAAAGAAGACATTTAACGAAGAATACCTGGAATTATTAAAGAGGAATGAGATAGATTACGATGAGAATTACATTTTTAAACGCGTGTTAAAACATAACCCGTACCTGACGGCACGGTGGGTCGTTTTGCGGGCGTTTATTTTGCTACCGATATAATGTCCCTAACGGGACAAATACGGTTGTCAATTTGTAGGGTATATTTTGATAGGAATGGGGTATACCGGGCCTCCCCTCTGCTGATAGAGATGGGGCATGCTCTGAAATGTTGCAAGGTTGCAACTTGTGAACCACCTGGTTAATAACCGTGAAACCTTGCAGCGCACATTTGTGTTTTCGTAGGAGAATTAAAACAGAATTAGCATAGCTTTAAAAGTGTAGATTTGGAAACAATGGCCTGTAGGCAGTCGAGCATGGTCTGTGATCTTTAACATTTTCTTCCGAATACATGTAGAAGTAAATAATGATTTAAAAATAATGAGGTATTAAAAAATGAAATATACGCGATTGGGTAATACGGGTTTGGAAGTGTCGAAGATCATTCTCGGCTGCATGAGTTTTGGAGAACCGAAAAGTGGTAAACATGAATGGACCCTTCCCTTAGATAAAGCCCGGCCGATCATCAAACAGGCGCTCGATGAGGGAATCACGACATTTGACACGGCCAACGTGTACTCGGCGGGTACCAGCGAGGAGATCGTTGGGAAAGTGCTCGGTGAATTGGTCAATCGCGATGAAGTAGTGATTGCCACGAAAGTGCATGGACGAATGGAACCGGGCCCCAAAGGTGGCGGACTCTCACGCGCGGCTATCTTCACCCAGGTGGATAAAAGCCTTAAGCGGCTGGGAACCGATTATATCGATTTGTACCAAATCCACCGTTATGATCATGATACACCTATCGAAGAGACGATGGAAGCCCTCAATGATCTCGTTCGCGCAGGCAAAGTTCATTACATCGGCGCTTCGTCGATGTGGACGTGGGAGTTTGCTAAGGCACAATACATCGCCGATCTGAACGGATGGACCCGGTTTGTCTCGATGCAGGATCAGTATAACCTCCTGATGCGCGAAGAAGAACGCGAGATGTACCCGTTTTGCCGGGATCAGGGAATAGGTGTGCTGCCGTGGAGTCCGCTGGCCCGCGGCCTGTTAACCCGGGAGTGGGATGCAACGACGAAGCGCAGTAAAACGGACGAGTTCGGGAAAACACTCTATCATCAGGCCGAAAAAGCCGATCACAAAATTGTTGATGTGGTTGGTGAGATTGCCAAAGAGAGAAAGGTATCCCGTGCACAGGTCGCCCTTGCGTGGATGCTTCACAAGCCGGTTGTAACGGCACCGATCATTGGGGTGACAAAAGCGGAACATCTTACGGAAGCTGTAAATGCAGTGGAACTGCAACTGAGTGATGACGATATCGATCGCCTTGAAGTACATTACATTCCTCACTTTCCGGAAGGATTTTGATTAGCCATAGAATTTCACAGATAAATACGGAAGAGGGAAAATGGAGAAAAAGACCACGGATGACAGACGACTGGCAGCCAACCATCAATAAAAAAACAAAAACCGTCATCCCGGACTCTGATCCGGGATCTCGTGAATTAGAGCAATACACTGGTTACTAGTTGCAAACTATTGACATTCTTTGTGTGTATTAGAATCCGGATGCCCGGGATTAGTAGGATGACAGGTTTTTATTCGTTGGACGTTTTAAAGAAGAAAAAACCCGAAACGGTCATTGCGAACGGATCCCGAAAAAGTTTTCGGGAGAAGTGCGGCAATCCCCTGACGTTATCATTGGAAATGCCAGAACTCAAAACCATAAATTACCTGCCGGCCTTATTATTATTTTATGAAATGATAAAGATTAAATAAGCAGGACTAAATAATAAAGAAGAATAATAAAAATCTATTATTCTGGTAAACCCTTATTCTAATATTCAAAAGTACGCCCGGAAGGACTCGAACCCTCAGCCTTCTGATCCGAAGTCAGACGCTCTATCCAGTTGAGCTACGGGCGCAATCATAAACAGGAGTACTAAATATACGAATCATTGTGCAATGATCAATTATCAATAAACGGTGATCAATGAAAAAGGAGAAGGGATATTTTCAGTTTGATGTAAGTGAATTTCAGCCAATGAATTACTATCCGCCCTATTATCAGGTACAAAGCCCAGAAAGATTTCTCCGCTTCGTTCTAAATGACAACGGGGGTAGTCAAAAAGCCGAAAGATGAGGAACCTGTGCAAGACTCTTATTCTATTCTATGTTATGTTGGTTGTTTATAGTTGATTCTAAGTAATTCCCCACTCATATTTCTTTGTGCCTTTGAACCCCACTACTCCAGGCTCCATATGCTTTGCATTATGCTCTTTACGCTCTGCACCCTGCTTAAGCTTTTTTAATTTCCCTCTGAATGATATCTGTTTATTTTAGGTTTAAGGAAAAAATAGTCATGTCAATCGAGGTTATTCATCTTATGATCCCTTTAAATTCTTTTATGCGCTTACCTGCAATCGCTATCTTATCCGGTATTTTCCTCATTACGGTCATGATGGTATCCGGATGCGGTTCAAAGAAAAAAAATTATATCGATAAAGTGGCCAAAGAACACCAAAACGATGATCCTGTTCCTAACGCTGCTTCGATGATGGAAGCCTCCCAGCCGGTCACGACCCGGGAAGTCGTCTATGCGACCGTTAACGGGAATAAAGTGAAAGGCTACCTGGCCAAACCGGAGAACGATTCCATCTCCACGCCAGGGCTGATCGTTATCCACGAATGGTGGGGATTGAATGACAATATCGAGGCCATGACCCGCCGCCTGGCCGGTGAAGGATATGTTGCCCTGGCCGTTGATCTGTATAATGGGAAAACGGCCTCCAGGCCCGATGGTGCCATGAAACTGATGCGTAAGGCCATGGATAATCAACAGGCGGGTATCGAGAATGTGAAACAGGCGTATCGTTTTTTGAAGGATAAAGAGAATGTGGGTAAAACGGGAGTCATCGGCTGGTGTTTCGGCGGCGGCTGGTCATTACAGACAGCCCTGGCCCTGCCCGACAGCATCGACGCGACCGCAATTTATTACGGACACTTGGTCACCGATCCGAATGAATTGAAGACCTTACAGATGCCTATTATTGGCTTCTTCGGCGGAGAGGATAAGAGCATTTCGCAGGAGACGATCAATACATTCAAAACCACACTCGATTCCATGGGCAAGCAAGTTGAGATCAAAGTCTATCCGGATGCCAACCACGCATTTGCCAACCCGTCCGGCACCCGTTATAACGCCGAAGCCGCTTCCGACGCATGGAAACGGACGATGACATTTTTTGATAAATACTTGAAGTAATTAATAGTTAACAGATATCAGTTATCAGTAAATAGTTAATGTGTTTTTTTATTATGGATTGAGATTGTCGTTTTGTTTGCCTGAGAGATAATATTACTGATCTAATGTAACGTTTCTTCCTGCCATTCGTCTACCTTACAGAGTGGACATTCAAGAATTCAAATATCACATTCTTCCGATGAAGGACAAGCTGTACCGGCT
>DATFMK010000737.1:0-2085 GCA_035267005.1 Balneolales bacterium | reverse complement strand
ATTGTTGTTGAGGACCACCCTGCACAACACCACCTTGTAGCTTGAATACATCGTTCGTATTTTCAATACCTGCTATTTGTTGCATTTCCGTACTGGTATGGAAACTCTCGGAACTGGTGACATCTTTCTGTACCATACTTTGATGAGCCCTGACCACAATTTCTTTAGACTGAATGGATTTTGGATCCAGTTTAACATCAATATGCGCTGTTACTCCTGGATCCACTTTAATGCCCTTTATGATCTTATCATGATATCCTACAAAACTGACTTTAATCTCATAAGAACCGGGTTTTAATTGCAGGATAAAATAGCGGCCATTCGCGTTGGTACTGGCTCCCATATGGGTACTTGGTATGATAACATTCGCACCCGGTAAAGACTCACCGGTTTGTGAATCATACACTTTCCCGGATATCTTTCCGGTATTCTGAGCCAGGCCATTTTTAAATGTGAACAGAGAAAGTAGTGCCAGGATGCCCAGAAACTTAAATGTATTCATATATTTACTTTTACTCATCATATACTATTCGTAATACTCTGAAATACTATAGTTCTTAATTTATTATTGAGAGGTATTGAACTTCATACTTGTCAATATTTGGTTGGCAAGTGTTGTAGCATCCGCTTTCTTGAGGAAGAATATCGGGAAACCAAGAACAGCAGAATTGAAGCTCGTCCCGTAATATTGGAGACCGACCGGTTCACCACGAAACGTAGGTATCTGGCTGTTTTCCTGTGCGTTATAAGCGTATATAACTTTTGTAAAACCTCCTCTTTTCGTGATCGTATTGATTTGAACCAATTTCCCATAATAAGGGAATATCCCCTTCAGCTTAGTGGTATCCACCATCACATCACTAAAGCCATTATTTCCAGAGGCACCAATAAAATCACCGGGAACCGTGAGTGGCGTTTCATCTGCTTGTTCGATGTTCAGATAATCGTGGACAAACGTACCATTCCGGAAATCCTGTGGGAATGGTTGATCCGGTACAAATGATTTCAAAATTCTCCACCCGCTCATAATGAAGTCACCACCCACATTCATATAATCTTCTATTTCATCGGTATGTTGTGGTAATTTGTGAGCATCGCTGGCATTAGAGAAATTATTATCGGCGTGCCACACAATTAATTTGTAATGACCCAGAACACTACGTGGCGGCATTCCGTTTTTAATAAAATCCCATTGGTTCTGCGTGTTAAAAATATCTGCATAGAAATTATCTACATCCTGATCGGTGAAATTGGTACCAGGAGGAAATTCTTGTTCATTGGTTTCATCAATAATCAATATTCCTTTATCAAACTGGGGTTTGATAAGATTAATATTTACCGTATCCGGATTATTGGATAAAAGACTAGTATTATCCATGGCTGTCAGACGAATGATATGTTCACCGGCTCTTTTAAAATATTTAGGCGTTATAGTGACAGTAGTGTCCTGGGTCCAGTTCCAGTCGCCATTATCGACCGCCCATCCATATTTCTCGATCTCTCCGTCCGAATCCTTTCCTGAGAATGTCAGAGTAACTCCTTTATACCAGTCGGTAACCTTGTCTTTATAAAAGAAGCTGTCGTTATTCTTTGGCTGGGCTATTGTTACCTGTGGCGGATGTGTCTGCTTCGTATAAAAATACTTTACGGCCGGCGATGGATCCGAATCGCCCGTATTATCGACCGAACGTACTTCAAAAATTTGTTTATTTAACTTATTGGGCGAATTAAAAGATATTGTTTTACTCGTTTCTTTAGTATCAGTCCATGGTGTAACAGTTGAATCACCAGTCTGAACATTCTTAGTGATATATCTATACTGGTACTTAGTAACAAAGCCATCCTGATCACCTCCATCCCAGTGCAGAGTTACCAAAGCAAATAATGTATCACCGTTGACCGGGATATTAGATACGGTGGTTGAAGGAGGGTTATTCGGATTAGCTGGTTTGAGCCCCATAATAGAATCACACGAGGTAAAAAAACCAATACCAAGTAGTAAAAAAATGAACCCGAAATATCGTAATATTGTTTTCATTATAAACTATAAATCCTATCTGACTTCAATATTTTTGATGTTAATTT
>DATFMK010000736.1:0-2315 GCA_035267005.1 Balneolales bacterium | reverse complement strand
ACAGGTATTAATATCAATCCTTTTAAGGATTTTTATATCAATTAGCTTTCTTTCTCATTGTCTGTAATCAATATCATACTATTTAATGGGATTCGCTTTACATGCTTTGTTACCTTCTAAACATAATTTGTCGTATCAACTTTAAGCGGTTTTACTTAAAATAATTAATCTAGTCAAGCATCAAGAAAGTGTAAGAAACCAATATTACACTCATCTGTAGTAATTGATTGTACATTTGTAAACTGGTATTTTCAATTTTTTAAATAAAGTAAATTCTTACAAGAGATAAGCTATTAAAAATCATGAAAATTATTCTATTCGGTCCCCCCGGTGCTGGTAAAGGAACGCAAGCTAAATTAATAGAAAACAAATATAAAATCCATCAATTATCAACTGGTGACATTTTTAGAAATCATATCAAAAAACAAACTGAAATCGGAAAAAGAGTAAAATCAATTTTAGATGCCGGAAAGCTTGTCCCGGACGATACTGTGGTTGATGTTGTTGTCGACGCTATAGAAAAACCGGAATATCAAAATGGATATATTCTTGATGGTTTTCCACGTACTGTAAATCAAGCAGAACGATTTGATGAGATCCTGGATGAAAGAGATGAACATATTGATGTATGTATTGGTCTCGAAGTTCCACGGCAGGAATTAATCGACCGCATTTCTAAAAGGGAAGAAGACAGAGATGATGATCAGCTCGATAAAGTTAAAGTCCGTCTTGAAATTTATGAAAAGCAGACTTTTCCTGTAATGGACTATTATAAAGAGAAAGAACTCTATCGAGGAATAGACGGTGTTGGTGAAATAGATGAAATCTTCAATCGCATTACCACTATTTTAAATCATTACAATTAACAAAGCTCATTTATTCCACTTAAAGAACTTTTACCGTCAATCTCGGTACATCCTGAATGCTCCGAACATCAGAATATTGTTCTGCTAATGGTCCGTCAACAAAAAGCGGAACTTTATTAAAGGTGTGTGTGCGTACTGATAAATTTTCAATATTCCCATGATCGCTGGTCATGAGCAACGTATCTGTGTTATTTTTTTTCTCAAGTATCGAAGAAATAAATGTATTTAAACGATTGAGCACCGTAACCGCATATTCCATTTCCTGGGCATGTCCGGCTTTATCTGTTAAATAATATTCAACTAAAATAAAGTCCTTCACTTTCGCCATTTCAATAACGCGATCCGCCGCTTCCGGAATGGAAATACGTGGAACATCGATATGTAATTTATCCCGCCATGCCTCTTGATTGATGCCCGCAGTTATCGCTTTTCCCCGCTTAACTTCTTCAACCGAATTTAACGAAATACCGGCACTTCGGGTCATTAATGTACAACAGCTCCATCGGTTACGTTTTTTGGCATGATCAAAAAATATTTTTGGGAAGGCATTCATAAAATAACACGATTTCCCGATTTCCTGTAGCTTAATGAAAAGACTTTCTTCCTGTAATAAATATTTCGTTTTGGAATGGGGATAAGGACCAAAATGGCGCCCGACTATTTTCGACGCGTTTATACCTGAAAATAAAGTAGCCTGCCCCGTACCACTTTGAGGCAATCCATCTACACCGAGACAAGCGTCAATCCCTTTAAATAAATGCTGGTTATCCTTTATTTCATTAAAATTGCGATCAAATGATTGATTTTTTGTCATATAATGAAAAGAAGAATACCCACCATTGTTAACTAATGGATTATATTCATCATTTTCACCTAATCCAACGCCATCAACAAAAAGAAATATGAATGCCATTATTTTTCAAGAATAATTGTTACTGGTCCGTCATTTATCAACGAAACATTCATCATCGCACCAAAAATTCCAGTTTTTATTTTGAGATTTGTGTGCTTTTTAAAATACGTCACCATATCATTATATACCTTTTCAGCTTTATCGGGTTTTGCCGCTTCAATAAAACTTGGACGGGTCCCTTTTTTTACGTTTCCGTAAAGTGTGAATTGAGATACAACGAGCAAACCTCCATCAACATCTGTTATAGATAAATTCATTTTTTCATTTTCATCCTCAAAAATTCTGAGTTTTGCTATTTTCCTGCACATCCATTCTAATTCTTTTTGACTGTCATTAGGATGAATACCGACAAGGAGCAACAATCCTTTTCCTATTTCACCGGTTATTTTGTTATTTACCTTCACAGATGCCCGGCTGACTCGCTGCACAACTACTTTCATAATAAATGTTAGTAAAATGTTAATTAGTTGGGGATAATATGTTAATAACTGTGTTTTATAAAAGTTTAGGTAAAGTTATAAATTACTATCCACAAT
>DATFMK010000735.1:0-3998 GCA_035267005.1 Balneolales bacterium | reverse complement strand
ATCCGATTAGTTCTGCCCTTTTTCTTATCAACATCTAACATTACAGAAGGCTGATATCTAATCATTTTATGATGGAATGGCCTTACCATTCAAAAAACTCCGGAAGAGTATCCTGTTTTTAGTCCCAATATCAGGTATCTCTTCCGGCTCCATAATTGGTATCATGTGGTAAATCTAAGGTTTATGAAATGAGCTTATATTTTAATCAAATTTAGATAAAATGAATTTAAGTTAACGAACCTGTCAAGGGAATTTTTTGTACGGTTTTATCACATTCTAATTCAGATTTTTCATTTTGTCAGCTAACTTACAGTTAAGACCCTCGTTTTTTTCGTCTATGAGGGCTTTATTGAGAGTAACTATTCAGGACGTTGATGAATAAGAGTGTATATATTGCCGGGTACTGGGCTGGCCTTATAGCCTTTATGGCAACAGTAGCTTTTTACATAGTCCAAATGTTACAGATTTTTGGTATCCTGACATATCCTTTAGATGAAATTTTTATCTATGGCTTTTCTCTTTGCATTACATTGCCTTTCCTGCTTGAGATGCTTGCTCTTCATCATATTACACCAATTGAGAAAAAATATTGGAGTCATACCGCTCTTATCTTCACAATTATTTATGTGGTATTTGTAACAGCTAATTATGTTGTGCAACTGGCAACGGTTATTCCGATGACGATTAAAGGTGTAGCCAATGATATTCAAATTCTAAGACAGACGCCGCACTCCCTTTTCTGGGACTTTGACGCAATAGGATATATCTTTATGGGTTTAGCGGCGTTATTTGGGGTTCCACTTTTTGAGAAACGAGGATTCCAGAAATGGGTTAGATATTCTATGTTAGCTCACGCGATAGTCACTCCTTTGATCGCATTTGTTTATTTCTATCCAAATTATACGGAACGGTTACTTTTACTTGCTACTCCATGGGCCATTACGGCTCCATTATTTATGTTATTACTCGCTCTTATGTTTAAGAAGCAATATGGCAGCAAAAATCCTCTGCAGACATAAAATCGACTGTTCCGTTTGTCATTATTTAGTTATCCTGCAAAACAGTACGTGCAACCATGTTCCTGTGCCCTGCCAACAGCCCATACACCGGAGGGTACGATTTCAATCCCGGGTAATACTCCTGACACCCAATCTTTCTTTATTTCTTCCGGATCCATGTTCATTTGTTCGGCTATGGCGGCGCTACTTACGGTAAGAGCCATCTCGCATGCACAAAACATCACACCGCTTTCCTGCAGTTGATCGATGCCTATCTGTACAGAGCCCACCCCGGGTATGGTGAAATCATTCGGGCCTGGTTTCCAGAACGGGTTGCGAAGCGAGGGTTTCCCGGTGGCCGGATCGTTGAATTTAAATACCTCACCAAGATGATATTTTTCCCATTGATCATTTGCCAAAGCAAAAGGGATAGCCTCATGACGCAATACTACCACAACATTGCAATCTTTCGCAGGTGTACCGGTCGCTTCATTAGTCATAAGAAATACCCGCGGCCAAGCAAACGGCATAATACCACTCGTATCCGGTACATCGTACACGATACGGTGTTTGCCTTGAATTTGGTTGAACCATTTATCCGGATCTTCCTCCTGTATCGCATGGGAAGCATTCGCCTGTTTCATGGCTGCCTGTAACGGAGAGGCCATTATAGAAAGTCCCATAGCTGCAGCGCCAGTGGAAACCGCACTAATGAAACCACGTCGACTCAATTGTTTTTCTTTCATGATATTGAAGTTTAAGTGGATAATTATTGAGTTATTTTTTTGCGCGGGTAATACCTTAAATAACATATTGATAGCTAATGCAGCATATCAGTTAAGGCGTTATCTTGATGTATCCCCATCCTTGTTTTTGTTTCGAAATGATTTCATAAATACCATCGGGTACGGTACCGACACCTTTGATCAACTGGGATTCCGTTATATGATGATGGTCCATAGCAATATGACAAACTCTAAAAGCAACCCCCTCGGAAACCAACTTTTGCACATCTTCAACATGGGTAGATTTATCTTTTAATATCAAATCCAGAGATTTTCCATATAGTACGACTTCAACCTTAGCCTCAGGATGTGCTTCTTTAATAAGGCCTGCTTCACGAATTACTTGTTGTTGAGCTGCCACATCTTTGCTTGTAATGTCGAACACTACTTCATAATCAGCAGCACTGTCAGCATGTATTGAAGTTGCTGATTTCTGAATGAATGGAACCTGCATTCCAATAAGAATCAGGAATAATATGATCGACACCGATAAGAACTGTGAAAAATAACGCCTCCTCATCAGAACCTCCAAAAGTTTATATAGTATTGTTTTTTAATAATTTATACTAACCATGCAAGTCTGTCAAGTCATGAGGTTCATTTCTAATTATTCACAGGAATAAATCAGAATTGCAGCTAACTTTTGGGCTGATCGTACGGATAAAATTCGGATTTCTCATTTTGTCTGCTAAATTATAGCCTAATAAAACAGATATTGGTTTGATCCATTTGCAGTCATACGACTATTTAAAATTATCCCATATGAAATACACACTCATACTGCTCGTCTTTTTAACTGGATGTATGGCAAATAAGAAGGTTGATCTGCAGCATGATCCAACAGTTACCGAGCATTTCAACAAAAGTGAAATCAAGCAATTACATCATGTCTTATCTTTTTTTGATAATGAAGTTCGGGTATTGTCAGATACAAACGGAACATTAGAAGACAATTATCATGTGTTTTTTAAAAAAGTCATGAAATCTGCAATGGCAGGCGATCCGTATGGTCCAATTTTAAAAATCCCCTCCGGGATAATACAACATCTGTTTTCATCACTCTCCGATTCGATAAAACATGAACTCTGGGTAACTTCGCGCTATATAAGTCCGATAACTAAAGACTCCGTAGCAGATTTTGACATCAGATCCGGCGGTAAATATGAAGCATTTCTAAAATCATCTTCAGATGAAAACAAAGCCCTGGATCAATATTATAAAACATTTGAAAAGGTTCATGGAATATCACCGGCATTGATCGCAAGTTTGATAATTCACTCCAAAAAGCTAAATCTGAAGAGAGAGAGTCAAAGACTCATACTTGCTGTCCACTATATAGCTATAAGAGAAACCGGAGAACTACGCAAACAATCGTTAAAACCAGGCAAGAAGAAAACCCCTCAAAGAGGAAGCAAAGCTCATACTTGAGCATAACTGACTACTTTACCTTGTATGAATTTTTCAAATATCCTATCCTGATAATTGCAGATCAGCCAAGTTTATTTGTGTCATGACTAACAAACATCGTATCCGTTCTGGCGGAAATCAAGAATGGTGGGTTCGATCAACAAAATCACATCCTAAAAATTACCAGGATTCCATAAAACGGCGTTTAAGGTACCAAGATTTGTCCGATTGGACTATCAATCCAAGACAAATATGGCTTTTATGATGGTGTTTCAGTAACCAATCGATTTCTTGGTTCGATGATGTCTAAATTTATATCGATAGTGAAGAGTATAAACCTTCAGCTCACAGACTATTGATAGCTTGCAAAAATGAATTGCGTTGGCTGAATAGTAATATCCTCCCCATTTTTTCACCGATAATCATAGTGCCTATTTCCAGGATTTACCAGTATAACGTGAAGATCTGCTCGGGGCTCACGAAAGTATATCTTTTTAGAGAAATGAATAAGGATTAACTCACAGATTTCTTAGGATTTGCCTTGCAACGTATATCATGTAAAAATAATAGAATGAAATAGTAACGACATTAAAAGTTATAGCAAACCATGCAGATATATGTTGAAGCAAACATCCAAACAAATTACCATTCATGGACATGTAAATCCTGGATATGAAACTGTTCGGGAAGTTTTTACTGAGAATTTTTTTAAACGTCATGAATTGGGTGGAGCTTGTTGTGTATATCATCAAGGCGAAAAAGTAGTCGATCTTTGGGGTGGTGTGCGGGACAAATCCACAGATGAACC
>DATFMK010000734.1:0-2483 GCA_035267005.1 Balneolales bacterium | reverse complement strand
AATTAAAAGTAAATTCTATTTTGAAAAAATAGAAAATTGAAACTGCATTTACTGGAGATGTGGCTAAAATAGAAAGCTTTATGGAATTTGATCTTTCGGGAAACCGTCTTGGATATTATAAATTTTTTTCCAAAATTCCGGCATAGTCGGATATAGAAATTAATGTGCTGTATGACATCTTTCTTTCAGGGTCCTGGTGTGTTCTCTAATTTAAATATACAGCCCCTTTTTTTAGGCTGCAACCGTATTTAATCTGTGGATTTTCTTTCAACAAAGGTCTATCAGCATGTACCGGCACACCTTTAATGTATGGATTACATAACAGTAGATACTGATAGGCATTAAAAACCGATTGTTTTTCACCTTTTGTACTCTTTTGTGAAAAACCGTCAAATATGCACTTCACAAAGGGCCATTCGTCGTGCTTCCATCTTAATGTCCTTCTCTTAAGTTTGATAGCCATTTCTGATTCTTCTGTTTCGGTGATTATAATTGTATTATCAAGACTCATAGCAATATCTGTGAACCTCCCAGCAAAACATTGATTCAAGATTACTATGATTTGTTTTCCCTTAATTTTTTCCAATATCTCTTGAAATTCAAGATGGCTCAGGTCACCGTCCGGAAATCTCATCACAGACTCAGTTCCAACACATTTTATATTTTCAATTCCGAGACCATGTTCATTATTTGGATATTTTTCCAATATTAAATTGACTATTCCATGCCCTGAACGAAATATTACAAGCGAATCATTTGAATCTATTGTTTGTCCAAGATGTCTTAATTCGTATATGAGATTCTCTTTTGTTGCGTTACCTTCGACAATGGGATGATTTGGCGTTTTCCCTCCAAAGAATAGAGTTGTAATATCCTCGTCACAATATCCAAATTTTTTTAGAGTATTGGCTGCGTACTCAACATTTTTATAATAAGATTCGAAATTATCACCCTCTGTAGTCCCTCCACCAATCAGCAGAGCATACTTTTGGGGTTTATTATTATTTTTTCGTTCTGGTATGGAAATAATGGAACAACCGGACACTACCTTTACAATACCTATCAGAAGCATAAAATAGACCGTTTTTCTCATCAACTTGATCATATTCATCAATGACTCCTCTTTGCGTATTGAAGCAAAAATGATGGTATGGCTTCTATTTGGCAAAAGAGATTAAATCTATGTGGAACTGATGACCTGGGTCGCTTTTCTAAAAGATCGTGAACACGAGCGTAAGAACTTGAAAGCGACTCAAAAGCGGCAAGCAGGATTTGCTATCAGTCCAATAGGGCACTGAGGAATAGCTCAATTTCAGCTACTGTAACAGAACACAAATGTCTTGTTAGAACCAAGGTAGGCACATTTTGAGGGGTTTCTCCATTGAATTATTACCTGATTTTTCGGTCTAAATTCAAGGGAATCCAGTACCAACTTCAACACAGATAGAGATGTAAAAAGTGTGAAACAATTCAGTTGGTGAATTAGGGATGAGACTCAGCTCAGAATGCGATTCGGAATGAGATCAATAGTCGAATGAGTGGACATTCAGCGTTGCGCTTCTGGATAACACAAAACGATAAGCTAATAATACAACTATTTTAAAATAAATCCTATAAAGAGATTGTCAATAAAATTAATAGGATAATTCTACATTGTGGTTATTTTAAAGGTGGATGCATGGGGATGGCAGGGTGGTGTTTTCTTACCCTCTTGTTTTGGCTAAAATTTATTCTTGACTTTACATTTGCCACATGACATTTATATTAAGCAATATGGCAACAGCATTGGAGGAAACTGCTATGCAAGGTACATCAATTGGGATTCGCCCCCGGGATTTGAATGATCTGATCGGAAAACTAAAACACGGGCTGCCTGTTGGCGCCTTTGATCGTCTGCGAGTAAGACTAGATGTGCCGGAGAAAATGCTGGCGTCAACGGTAAACATCGCCTACCGGACGCTGAGTCGTCGCAAAAAAGAAGGCCGATTTAAAACGGATGAATCCGAACGGGTTTTACGCATCGCCAAGCTTTATGAAAAAGCTTTGGACGTATTGGAAGATGACGAAATTGCCCGGCAGTGGTTTAAGATGCCGGCAAAAGCATTGGGAGGTAAAACACCACTGGAATACGCTGATACTGAACCTGGAGCGCATGAGGTTGAGGATCTTCTGGTTCGGATCGAGTACGGGGTGTTTTCTTAATGATCCGGGCTTGGCGGCTCATTAAAGTCGAGCATGCCAATGATGCTTTTGCAGGTGAGGGAGCCAGACGCGGAGGCGGTCGGTGGAACAGCAAGGGTGTTCGCGTTGTTTATACTTCCGGATCGCTTTCTTTGGCAGCCCTTGAGGTGATGGTACATACTCATTTTTACAGTGCATTGAAATATTATATCTGTATTCCCATCGATTTTGATCCCAGTTTATCACAGTCGATTACGATCGAAGACTTGCCCGATACCTGGCAGACCGACCCAATCCCACAA
>DATFMK010000733.1:0-3712 GCA_035267005.1 Balneolales bacterium | reverse complement strand
TAAAAAACGTTTTGGACAGCTTTGAATGAGTTGATGAAAAAGAAGTTTAAAAAAGATAAACAAATACAAAAAAGGCAGATCCTACAATAGAACCCGCCTTTAGAAAGATTTTAGGTATTAAAAAACTTAATTGTTCATTGTTAATTACTCATTATTAATTCTTCAAAAGTCCTCTTGCTTTTAGTAACGGCTCGATCTCAGGATCACGACCTCGGAAGTTGCGATACATCGTTGCAAGATCTTCCGTATTTCCTCGGGAGAGAATCATGTTGCGGAAACGATCACCGTTGGCACGGGTGAGTCCGCCGTTTTCCTTGAACCATTCGAAAGCGTCCTGATCGAGCATTTCGCTCCATAAATAAGCATAATACCCGGCAGCGTAGCCGTGTCCCCAAATATGCATATAGTAACTTGAGCGATAACGGGGCGGAACCTGAGGAAGGGCAAGATGATCTTTCTTAAGAGATGATACTTCAAATGCATCGACATTTTGCTCAGGTGCACTGGCGGGAAGCGTATGCCAGGACATATCCAATTCTGCTGCCGCCAGTAATTCTGTCAGAGCATAACCCTGATTAAATTTGGAAGCTTTCGTGATTTTATCGACCAATTTTTGTGGCATGGGTTTGCCCGTTTTATAGTTCACGGCATAATGTTCAAAAACTTTGGGATACAAAGCCCAATGCTCATTGAATTGGGAGGGTAATTCCACAAAATCACGGGCTACAGCCGTTCCTGATAGACTTGGATATTCTTCATCAGCAAACATCCCGTGCAAAGCGTGACCGAATTCGTGGAACATGGTCGTTACTTCATTATAGGTCAGAAGTGTGGGTTCCCCGTTAGGTGCTTTTGGGAAATTCGCAACGTTATATATTACCGGTTGGGTTCCTAACAATTTAGACTGACCGACAAAACTCGACATCCAGGCGCCACCGGATTTATTATCGCGTTTGTAGTAATCGGTATAGAAGAGTCCGATTTGAGAGCCATCTTTGTCAATCACATCAAATACACGAACATCTTTGTTGTAAACCGGAAGATCATGACGCTCTTTAAAACGGATTCCATAAAGTTCATGAGCGGCATAAAAGACACCGTTTTCAAGTACATTATTCAGTTCGAAATAGGGTTTGATTTGTGATTCGTCCAAATTATATCGTGCTTTACGGACTTTCTCAGCATAATAATTCCAATCCCACGGTTGTAATTTAAAATTTCCACCCGTTTCATTGATCATTGCCTGAATATCCTTCGCTTCTTTTCGTGCATTAGCTGTTGCAGCGGGTATGAGTTTTGCCAGAAATGAATCAACATTAGACGGATTTTTAGCCATTTGGTCTTCGAGTTTCCATGCTGCATAGGTTGGAAATCCCAAAAGCTGAGCTTTTTCTGCCCGGACTTTAGCTAAACGTTTTATGGTATTTCGCGTATCGTTAGCATCGTCAAGTTCGGTACGTGTCCAGGATTTCTTAAACAGCTTTTCCCGGATGGATCGATTTTCAAGAGATCGGAGAGCCGGTTGCTGCGTTGTGTTTTGCAAGGGAATGACCCATTTCCCAACAAGTCCTCTTGCTTTAGCGGCTTGAGAAGCTGATTCAATTTCAGCGGGCGTGAGTCCGGCCAGATCCGTTTTGTTATCGACGACCAACGCTCCATCTTTCGTGCCATCAAGCAGTTGATTTTCGAATTTAGTGCTGAGAGTAGCTTCTTCCTCATTTAATTTCATGAGTTTAGCCTTATCGGTATCAGACAAATTCGCACCGGAGTGTACAAATTCCTTAAAATAGAAGTCAACTAATCGATGTGTTTCCGGATCCAAATCGAGTTGATCACGTTGATTATAAAGCGATTTGATGCGTTGAAATAATTTATCGTTAAGAAAGATGGCGTCGTGATGAGCCGCCAGTTTCGGTGCCACTTCCTGCTGCACTTGCTGTAAAGTGTCATTCGTATTGGCACTGGTCATGGAACTAAAAACACGGGTGACCCGATCGAGCAGGCGTCCGCTTTTTTCAAGTGGGACGAGCGTGTTTTCAACCGTAGGTGTATCGGGATTATCAGCGATTTCCTGTATTTCTTTTAATTGCCGTTTCATCCCTTCCAGAATCGCCGGTTTGTAATCGCTATCTTTAATTTTGTCAAAAGGCGGTGCTTGAAAAGGTAATGTACTGGGGGTAAAAAATGGATTATCAGTCATTTCAGATGATGATGAAGCGTTGCCTGATTTACAGCTCCACCCAATAAAGGCGAAACCAATCATGAAAACGCTTAGTAATGTTAATGTTTTAATTCGTTTCATAAAGTAGGTCCCTCAAGTTAGTTCGGGCTTGGCTCATGTATAAAAACGTCTCATCAGAAAGCATTAAGATGCAGATGAATTTGTTAATTCCAAACCCATATCCTCATTTTATAGTTTTTCGTCCGAATAATTCAGATTTATATAAAATAATCGTCTCTGATATCTGTTCGGAACGTATGTTTATAAGAAGGCTTTGCAAAACCAGGGCTTTTTGTTCAAGATCAAAGCTTGAGCGACTTCGGAACCGCAGCATATTAGCCATATGTGAGGATTTCGAAGCCGCGAAAATGTAGATATTGAGCAAAAGAACGGTTTCGCATAGTCTTCTATAAGTATATGATAAAGTAATTATAAATAGAAATAGTCGTTAAATCCTCTAATTGAAAGGTGGAAATTATCAGAAACAGGAACAGGACGGCTTTGTGAAACACTTGGCAAAAGAAAGCAAAAAAAGGTACTCAGAAGTACTAAAATCGAATTTCAAGTAATAAATGATTACGATGGTTTGTTTTTCTCATAATGATTTGATTTAAAGGGGTTAAAAAAACTGCCGGGTCTCAATCAGAATAATCTTATCAGATCTCAGTTAATTCTTATCAAACAGCCAAGTAAGTAAAGATAGAAGCAGAATTAATCTTATCTGATCAACACAAAATCGGTGTTCGTGCAAAGTATAAAAAGAGATTAAAAATGTTTATATTGAAGTCTGAAATTTTATTAGGAAAGGCCTTTCTGATGAAAAGAGAGGCTTTTTTAACCCGAATTATTCACGAATACAACAAGAAACAATACGTATCTGATTGTAAATAATAGAGTTTATAAAAAGATCACGTCCTCAATTTTGAGGAAGCTAAAAAAGAGCTCCGAAATTTAGTCGTGCTCTGCGTTGAAGTACAAAATGCTTACTCAACGTATATTTATACGTTTCATGCGCATTTTATACTTCGCCTTGATCTATACAAAATTTCTTGGTGAATAATCCGTGTAAATTAGTTTAGAAATTTAGATTTATTTGAATGCCAACTTGGAAATTGAATACGGAATTTAAATTTGATGCTGCACATTCTATCGATGGTTATGATGGCAAGTGCAGTCGTCTGCATGGACATACTTACAGAGTAAGAATTACGGCAAAATCCCATAAGTTAAATCCATCTAAATATTTGCAAAGTCCGGATATGGTTTGTGATTTCAATGAACTGAAATGGGCGGCAAAAGATGGAGAAAAAGGTGGATTTGATCATAGTTTTTTGAATGATAAAATTCCAACTATCACGACAGCCGAGCGGTTGGCTGAATATATCCATACAGAGACTAAAAACAGAATACCTGAGGGGATTGAACTCACGGTAATCGTTTGGGAAACAAAAGATAGTTGGGTAGAATATACGGATAAAGATGTATAACAAA
>DATFMK010000732.1:0-2013 GCA_035267005.1 Balneolales bacterium | reverse complement strand
TTTCAAAAAACGAATTTCTAAATTTGTTAAGGAATAATTCATTAGTGTAGTCACTACCTTTTTTATTTAAATAAAATTGTTTTATGCTTTCAAAATCATCTTCAGCTCTATGAAAAGATGATTTTTTATAAAGCCCGTAAGCATTTTCATTTGCTATCCGATAATAACCACCTTCGCTATTTACTATTTCTCCATTGTTTTTGACTTTTGAATTTATTTCATAGTAAATATCTCCAAAAATATATTTTACAAGACCGTCTGAATCTGATGTTTTAAAGGTCAAATAGAATAGCTTGTCAACACGGTTTTCTGGAACCAATTCGACATTTTCCCAATCAAATTTGAAATCATTATTGACTGGAATATTTAAATATAAAATTGAATCTTTTTTATTATCATGAGGAGATTTAATGTACTTAAAATGTTTCAACCCACCACTTGAAGACCTTAGCGTTTTTCCTATTTGTAATACAGTGTCTAAACTCATTTTCCTACTTATTTGTGCAAAATTTTATTATTAATTTGCCATTTAGTATACTTCATAAATCTTTCACCACAACGCTCCAAACCCACTCCCTGTCAATTCCCCAACTCCCACGTTCCAGGCAAACTGTACGGCTTCGGGTGTGCCATGAACGATTACCGGGCACATACTTGCTTTCATTTTGATGCCCTTGATGTCTACCAGTTTGGTTATGGCTTTGGGATATGAACGGTCAAAACCGACCATAACTTCGCGGTCTTTAGTCTCATAGCCGGCTTTTTCCAGTTTTTTCCGGAGTACCCTGGTCAGTGCGGCATCCGCTTCTTCATCTTTAAAAGTGAGATGTTGACGTGTAAAATCGTCCCGGACATTTCTGGCTAATACTGGTGAAGCGACTTTAAACCGGAAATGTCCACCGAAATCGGGCGTGATTTGCATCCGGCTCTCGTATACGCGCATCCCGTAAATGACTTCCGGCTCGTCCATCAAGCCATTCAACAATTTCATCGCCATATCTTTATTATAAAAACTGAGCTGCCAGTCCGCCCCATTCGGGAACCATAAGTGATCCTTTTGTTTCACGCCACCCTTTAGCCAGCCCATCGAGTACAGACTCATGGCATCATGTTCTTCATTCCAGCCGAGCCAGTTATGCAGGACCGCGATTAAGTCGTGCATATGATCAAATGGAACCGCTTCGCTGTTTGGTGATAATTTTAAATGTAATCTCATATTGATGAAATACCCCTTAAAACCAGTTAAAAAATTTGTTGATATGTAATAAGACACACGAGAGTGCCATTCATTACAAATAATTTTAAAATAATTTAAAAACATGAGGTGACAACATAGTGTCACCCCGAATAAAGAAAATTAATATTCCTGTATCCGATCTATATTATATCATTTTTAAATCGTATAAATATCAATGTGATATACTTCATATTTTCAGTTTTATATCATGTTAAATTTTATGGGAAGGATTCCCCTTATTGCAAGTTAATCTTTGCCAGTAGCCCCTAAACTATTAGGATCATATAGAATTACCTTATTGACCAGACATCATGATTCAATCAGGAACCTTTTCACCTTTAACTACAATAGTTGTTATCGAGATAAACAGCAATATAATTTTCATCCTGTGACTATACATCTTTAACCCGAATTATTCACGTAAGCTACAAGAATGAATACCTATCATATTGAAAGAACAATATCTTATAAAAAATAAAGTTTTCCTCAAATTTAAGGAGTCTAAAAAGAGCTGCGAAATGTTGCCGTGCTCTGCGTTGAATTTAAAAATGCTTAATCAAGGTACCATTGTACGTTTCATGCGCATTTTTAAATTCGCCTTGATTACAACAAAATTTCTTGGTGAATAATCCGGGTTAAGCTGAAGCAATATATTATTAACAGATATAGATGCGTTTTTTTATTGGCCAATGGTAAATAAGAGTGGTAAGTAGTTGGTGTGCAATTATTATTGGAAGACTTTGCAAAACCGTTCTTTTGCCCAATATCTGTATTTT
>DATFMK010000731.1:0-2017 GCA_035267005.1 Balneolales bacterium | reverse complement strand
TGGGCTGGTCGTACTTTAGGGGGGGCGGCTTGTTGTTGAACGGTATAGCCAAGGTTATGATGGCACAACCCCTCATCTTTTGTTTTCGGTAAGCAAATCCCTGACCGGGGCAATGACTGGGATCTTGATTGATCAGGGAATGCTCGATCCTGAAAGTCCTGTAATTCAATATGTCCCGGAGGTTGCGGACTCGGCTTACGGCGACTGTACGGTTCGACATGTCCTCGACATGACGGTCAGTAGTTCATTCTCTGAGGAATACCTTGACTTGTCAGGCGATTACGGTCGTTATCGCCGCGCCGCGCTATGGGACCCGGCCCTGCCTGGAGAAGATCCCGGCACATTGCATGGCTTGTTGGCTACCCTCTCGCCGGCGCCTGAACCACACGGGGAGATTTTTAATTTGTGCAATCTGATATGAATTATTTAAAAATTAGGAAAGCGGCAATATTTAAATTGTTAATAAAAATAAAATAAAGATATTTGGATGATTGAAAAAGGACAAGAGGCAGTCAAAGGAAGTAGGATTTACTTTTTAGATAATTTAAGAACTTTCATGATTTTTTTGGTGGTTTTATATCATGCCGGTGGAGTTTATGAAAGCAGCGGCATTTGGGCTTCTTTCTGGCTTGTTGATGACCCTGCAACTAACAATTTGTCTGGTATTCTAAATTTAATTATAGATATTATGGTTATGCCAACCATATTTTTTATTTCAGGTTTTTTTGCGCCTTTATCTATGAAAAACAAGGTGGGGAGGGCATTTTTAAAAGATAGATTTAAAAGACTTATCCTTCCCTGGATTATTGCTGTTTTGACGCTAATTCCCCTATACAAAATTATATTTTTATACTCTCGAAATTTACCTCAAGAAAGTTGGACCACCTACTTTCACTGGAGCAATGGAATTTGGAGTCAAAACTGGCTATGGTTTCTACCGGTTCTTTTTTTATTCGACATACTGTATTTTCTCTTCTCAAGCGTAAATAAAAATAGATCAATTATTACCTTGAAGAAAGCTGTTTTTGCAGTCTTTCTCATTGGTTTTATTTATAGTTTCTGTATGAGTATGTTTAAATTTCAGGGCTGGACAAAAACAATATTTATAGATTTCCAAAATGAAAGACTATTAATCTACTTTATGATTTTTCTATTAGGTTCTCTATGCTATAGACTGAAGATATTTGAGTCTGATGTCACAAGTAAAAAATTATACATCGTCATTAACTGCATTGCATGGATTCCGATAAACCTATATATTCTAGTCCTCATAAATTTTTTTATAAGACCGGGCAGCTTTATTTTTACAGAAATTATAGATAGAATTCTTCTTTGGCTTGGTTTTCATCTTTCATTGTTATGTTTGCTGTATCTGATGGTTACAACATTCAGATACTATCTGAATAAGCAAGGGAAGATTTTAAAAGCGTTGAATGAAAATTCTTATAACGTTTATATCATTCATGTCATTGTTATTGGTGGCATAGCATTGATCATGCTTAACACAACAATTCCTTCGCTCTTGAAATATTTTATTTTGGCAGTATCGACTTGGATCATAAGTAATTTGATAGTATCCTTTTATAGGAATCTGATACAAAAGCTTGACTTAAATATCAAATCTTAGTTTATAGTATCAACGATACAGGCAAACCCCAATATTGCATAAACAATTCGGAAAGGAGGTGAAAAAAAATATTTTTGATTGAATATCGTATCTTTGAACGCTTACGGAAAAGGAGACTGTTCATAATGAAGAAAAATCAAATAGTTATCGGTAGCGTGGCGCTTTTTATCTGTTTATTTTTTTCATTTGGGTTTTTAACGACTGCGCTGGCCGCAGGCAAGTATAAGGACTACCCGGTCCCCAAAGAGTGTCTGGACCAGGTCAAAAAAGAAGGCAGTATGTTGCACATCTACGATTGGGCCGAGTGGTGGCCAGAGGACCTGTTTAAGAATTTTACCAAAGAATACGGGGTGAAAATTACACGCGATCACTATGCCGACACGGAAGAAA
>DATFMK010000730.1:0-2206 GCA_035267005.1 Balneolales bacterium | reverse complement strand
CCATTCCTTTAGAAATTATATATGAGCACCGTACCTACCTTCCCTCAATGATGGCAATTTTTTTACTTATTATACTTTTTCATCAGGGGTTTAAGAATAAATATATATTTATTGCCTGTTTAGTTTCTTTGTCGTTGTTTTATTCTTTTGGGACATATAACAGGAATAAGGTCTGGCAGGATGGGTTAACTCTCTGGACCGACTGTCAAAAAAAGGCTCCCAATAAGCCAAGAGTAAATCAAAATTTTGGTGGCGAATTATTAAATGCAAATAGAACTGAAGAGGCTATTGGGGCACTACAAAAGGCTCTTTATCTTTATACAGAAAAAGTTAAATTTCAAAAAAATGTCAATCCTCGTAAAACTTCTGACTATCTCTCAAATCTTGCAAATGCATATCGAGCAAATGAGGATTACAATAAGGCAATATTTTATTATAACAAAGCCTTAAAAGAATACTATTCCAGTGCGAGAATTCACTATCCTCTTGGACTTTGTTATGCAAAAATTGGACGATTAGAGGAAGCGATCTATCATTATAACGAAGCTTTGAAGCTAGCCCCATATAGTCCTTATCTTGGCGTTCAGGCAAACGTTTCTTTGATGAAAAATTCGTTAAATGAGGCATTAAGAATGCTTAAATTTATAAAAAAAGATCAAATTCAAAATCATTAATGATGCTAAGAATTGAAGGTCGGCTTAGTGTTTCAATGTCTGCTGATATGTCTGACAGTGTCAAGTAGAAAAAACCTATCCATTGCCCCCTGTTTTATCGGGGGTTTTCATTTCATATGCAGGGCATCAGCTACTTTCAATGGCTGCTATCCATTTACAGTCGTGAATCGTTCTTAAATTGTCACGGTTTCCAGTTGACATCTTCAAGCCTCTCCAATCGGAGGGGCTTTTTATTGCCTATCTAATACCAAGCTAGAATTGTAACAAATTAATTCATCCGTTATTAAAATTGAAGGGCAATCCTGCTATTACATGACAGATCAAGATGGAGAAAGTTCTTTATTCTTGATAAATCCTAACATTTATAATAATTTATCAAATTGTTGGGTTTTGCATGAAGGCAAAGAATCGTATCCTGATAATTATGGGAATCTTAAAAATCATTCATCATTAGAGGAGGTAGCAAATGGGATTGGGGAGAATTATAAAGGGCTGTTTAACGATCATGGTAATCTTTGCTTTTCTTTTTCAAATTACGGCTTGTGGGACAATAATGTATCCTGAAAGAAAAGGCCAAGTAAGCGGTAAGATTGATGCAGGTGTAGCTGTTTTGGATGGCATAGGACTTCTTCTTTTCATCATCCCGGGAGTAATTGCATTTGCTGTTGACTTTTCCAATGGCACTATTTATCTACCGCCAGAGAAAAACAGCTTGCTTGAAAAAACTGATTCTAAAAATCTAAGTTCCCTACACATCGATAAGGATAATATGAATCTTCAGGAAATCGAATCATTAGTTTCAGAAAATACTGGTATAAACTTTGATATGGACGACCAGCGCATCCAGGTCGTTGAGCTTAATAAAATAACAGAATTCATGCCGAAATATGCTGAAAATTTAACACAATAAATAATAAATACAAAAATCTTATATATGAAAAGACGGGGTCCTTTCCTGCCCCGTCTTTTTTCAAACTGTAAATTCCTGCTGATATGTCTCACAGTGTCAAGCTGAAAAGACCTACCCAAAGCCCCCTGTTTTATAGGGGGGTTTTTATTTCATATGCTGGTCAACAGCTATTGTAAATTGCTGCTTCAATAAATCTACACTCATGAATGATTCCTAAAGTATGAAGATGTCCACCATACATGTTAACTTTTCTAGTCAACATACCTCCCTAGTATTGACTGAGGCATAAGTCAAGATTGCCAGTGGATATGTAGAATCTCCTATGACGGCTTTTTGAACGGCTTTCAAATCACATAAACGGCGCTCAACGGACATAGACGGACGTAAAATCATGTGGAGTGCGCTCAAAATTGGCCTTTCACGCCGGCGACACGAGTTCAAATCTCGTTGGGGACGCCACATCATCGGAGTTAAACAGCATGCTGTTTAACTCCTTTTTTATTTTCCCCTCCGAAATCCTATGACGACACTCCAGACGGCTTTTTGTTTTTCTTCCGAAAGTTGTCATTTCGAAGTTTCGTGAATCATTCCTGAAATGTCAAGATTGCCAGTGGATATATTG
>DATFMK010000729.1:0-3629 GCA_035267005.1 Balneolales bacterium | reverse complement strand
TATTCACCAAGAAATTTTGTCGTGATCAAGGCGAAGTTAGAAATGCGAAAGAAGCGTACATTGGTACGTTGATTAAGCATTTTTAATTTCAACGCAGAGCACGGGAAAATTTCGCAGCTTTTTTAGATTCCTCAAATTTGGATAATGACTAAATACTTACAAATTATATATTAATAATACTATAAGTGCTATTTTTATTATTTACGTGAATAATTCGGGTTAAACGAACCTCACGTTAATTTAGGTGCTTCGCGTAATTTCGCTCTGCTTACCCACTCTCAATCTCCCTCGGGACAAGTTCTCCCTGTCACGGATAAATCCGTGACAGGGAGAGAGACTCTTAAATATTACTCAACAACACTTAAAAAATTAAGGTAACTTGTAAATCACAATGTTATTTGCACACAGGCTGTCTGCCCTGTAATACGCTCGTGACGCCCTGCGTCCATTTTACTTGATATCTGTTTCGTCGCGTCGACTACGAGGTAACGCTTTCAGATCCTGCGGATGCTGACAGGTTAACTTTAGATAATAGATTTTGTTTGATATTTCTTTAACCCGGATTATTCACCAAGAAATTTTGTTGTGACCAAGGCGAATTTAAAAATGTGCATGAAACGTACATGGGTACATTGATTAAGCATTTTTAAATTCAACACAGTGCACGGCAAAATTTCGCAGCTCTTTTTAGTCTCCTCAAATATGAGAAAAACATTATTTTTTACAAGATATTGTTTTTTCAATATGATGTGTATTCATTCTTGTAGCTTACGTGAATAATTCGGGTTAACGTTTTGGAACGCAGAGCGTCCCATTAAGCGTCGGAGTGATGGAACGAGATATAATCTGCTCTGATCCGCGAAATTCTGTGGCAAAAAAAAGCCGCACCAACTGGGGTGATGGTACGGCTTTTTCGTGTTTGGGGTTTGGGTATGGGTATAGGTGTAGGCGATAATGCAGTACCTACAAAGTCTTACGCTACTAAACGTTTTGTTTCTTCTATTGATTTCTCGAATACAAGTGAATTAATGGGAATATTATTTTCGTTACAAATATCATTGATCATTTTGACATAACTGGAATAATTACGAACTCTTTTTTTCAATTTCTTAGGTGTTATTCCAAAATAACGTCTGACGAAATAACAAAGGCTGTTGTCATTATTTAAACCGACATCACGTGCAATTGCATAACTGATTTTTTGAGGATTTTGATGTAATTCCTCCACGATTTTCATTAATCGAATACTACGTAACATGACGTCGGGCGAAACCCCATAATTTCCTTGCATTTTCCGTAAGAAATATGTTTTGGAATAACCGCAAATTTCCGACCACTCGCTAACCGTCTTGATTTTATCAATATTCTCAATTAGAAAATTTACAGCCTTCCAAATGGATAACCTCTCGTTCATAACGACAATCCTGTTCTTTATAAGCAATAGACACGCTTTCATTATTTTTTTAGCCGTTCTGATTATAAGAGCACGTCACCCACGATTTGTTACACAAATTTTAGATTTTTTTTGATATTTCTTTACAGTTTGTAATAAAAAGGATTTTTTTTGATCTAATAATATTGAACTTATACGTTTTAACCCGGATTATTCACCAAATAATTTTGTTGTAATCAAGGCGAATTTAAAAATGCCCATGAAACGCACAAGAGTACATTAATTAAGCATTTTGAAGGTCAATGCAGAGCACGGCAGCATTTCGCAGTTCTTTTTAGACTCCTCAAATTTGAGTAAAATCTTATTGTTTACAAGATATTGTTTTTCCAATATGGTATGTATCAAATCTTGTAGTTTACGTGAATTATTCGGGTTAAAAATACCTCCATAAAAAAAGGCCATCGAAATTTTTCTTCGATGACCTTTCTGATTTAATAATTTTATTGTTAATCAGCCCATGCTTCTACATCATGGTAGACCTCAGCAAATTCAAGATGACTTCCATCTTTAGAAATATTAGCTACATATTCAACAGGCCCTTCCGTAGTGCGAGCAAGCAGATGTTTGGCCAGTTTATTCACAACCTCTGTTTGTATTAGTCTTTTCAAAGGCCGGGCACCAAATACCGGATCATATCCACGTTTTGCAAGCCAATCTTTAACATTATCATCTATTTGTAATTTAACTTTGTTTCTTGCCAACATTTTGTAAACATTTTCAAGTTGAATATTAACAATAGATCGAACATGTTCTTTAGACAATGGATGGAACACAATCACATCATCGATTCGATTAAGAAACTCAGGTCGAATGGTTTGTTTCAACATATCCATCAGATTATTTTGAAGTTCATCATAGGTTTGATTGGACATCGTCTTGCCGTTCAATTCTTCAATCTTTTTCTGAATGAGATGAGAACCGATATTACTGGTCATGATGATGATCGTATTCTTAAAATCGACCGTAACCCCCTTGTTATCGGTTAAACGCCCATCGTCTAATACCTGCAAGAGTATATTGAATACATCTGGGTGAGCTTTCTCGATTTCATCCAACAAAACAACGGAATAAGGCCGGCGTCTTACCGCTTCGGTTAACTGGCC
Source organism: Balneolales bacterium (assembly GCA_035267005.1). Taxonomy (GTDB): domain Bacteria; phylum Bacteroidota; class Rhodothermia; order Balneolales; family DATFMH01; genus DATFMH01. Next base: position 1,073 of record DATFMK010000729.1, on the reverse strand, counting down.
GCCTTCTTCGTAACCCACGTATCCAGGAGGCGCACCAACCAAACGGCTTACGCTGTGACGTTCCATGTATTCACTCATATCTATCCGCACCATCGCGTTTTCATCATTGAAAAGATACGAAGCCAACGAACGTGCCAGCTCTGTTTTACCCACACCGGTCGATCCCAAAAAGATGAATGAACCAATAGGTCGGCTGATGTCCTGAAGTCCTGCACGGGATCTTCGAACAGCGTTCGATACCGCTTCAATGGCCTGATCCTGACCGATTACCCGTTTATGCAACTCTTCTTCCATCAGCAATAATTTCTGACGCTCACTTTGTAGCATTTTTTTGACGGGAATACCGGTCCATCGGGAAACAATATCAGCGATGTCCTCATCCTCAACTTCTTCTTTAAGAATGGCCCGTTCTTTTTGAACTTCGGTTAATTTTTCCTTGGCTTCGACCAGGTCAGCTTCAAGTTGTTTGATAGTTCCGTAACGTAATTCGGCGACTTTCTCGTAATTGCTTTCCCGCTCTGCTTTCTCCGCCTCAAGACGAGCCGTTTCTATTGCTTGTTTCATCCCCTGAATACTTTGTATCAACTCTTTCTCGGTTTGCCAATGAGTTTTCAGGTTATCCCGTTTTTCTTCTAAATTCGCCAGCTCTTTGGAAATATTTTCCAGTTTTTCTTTATCATTTTCGCGTTTTAAAACCTGGCGTTCAATTTCCAGCTGTCTTATTTGCCGGTCGATATTATCAATTTCTTCCGGCATAGAATCGATCTCTAAACGTAAACGGGATGCCGCTTCATCAATAAGGTCAATGGCTTTGTCCGGCAGAAAACGATCCGTAATATACCGGTTCGACAATTCTGCAGCGGCAATCAGTGCGGAATCCATAATTCGAACTCCATGATGCAATTCATACCGTTCTTTTAATCCGCGCAAAATGGAAATAGTATCTTCCACACTGGGTTCGCCGATGTAAACAGTTTGTAACCGCCGTTCTAAGGCTTTATCCTTTTCAATATATTTTCGGTACTCAGAAAGCGTTGTGGCACCAATAGCTTTCAATTCACCGCGTGCAAGAC
>DATFMK010000728.1:0-12948 GCA_035267005.1 Balneolales bacterium | reverse complement strand
AACGATGTCCTTGCCATACAGCCTGTATGAAAACTTTAAATCAATTTTTGATACCTTAATTAATTTAAGTGCTTCGCGCGATTTCGCTTTGCTTACCCACTCTCAATCTCCCGAAAGGATCGGCACAAGTCCTCCCTTTCTCAGATAAATCCGCGACATGGAGAGAGGCTCATCAATAAAACTCGAAAACAATTAAAAAATTTAGGTATACAGTCGCTTGCATTGCTATTTTTTCACAGCCTCGACAGAGAAACGCTCTGATAGTAATTAAACATTATTTATGCTGAATAACCGCATCATCAACGTGAGTTTGAAATCGGAATCATGATTTATGCATCAAAACAGCTCTCTGTCGCCGATGGTCAGTCGTCCGTCGTCAAGATAGGTCATATTCTCAATGCAGTTATTACAACTCTGCGATTCTTATCCAAACCTCACTTTAATATCATTAACCGTAATTGCAATTATGCAATAGGTATATGCTTTTTCATGCAATTATGCAATAATGTAAAAATAATAACTAATTGTAAGTATCTGTATATTTTTATCTAATACAATGTGGATTGCAATGATTCTAAATAATTGTTTATAAATGTAATACCAATTATTAATAGTTTTTAATGTTCTTATGAATGGCATAGGATTTGAATAAATCCATTTGTAACAATAAGCCAAAACTATCACAAGGAGTAAAAGATACTTTATTTCTAAGAGCTGCGACAAGAGAGAGCTAAGTTTGTAATAATATGTCAAGTACAAGAGAGTAACTGCACATCAAGAAGGGACTCGTAATCTTACTGAGTCCCTGAGAAAAAGATGTTAAGAAATACAATAAAATCATTTGAACTAAAAAAACTATCTACCAATGAAAACTCTAAAACAAGTATTTGGAATATCGATCGTGTTATTGTTGATGGGAGGTCTTTTAAATACATCCCAAGCGCAACTAAAAAAGGAATTGCAATATTACCGTCCAATAGATCAAAGTGGCACGTATATGTTTATGCCTAATAAACAAGATATGGGTGCTTCTTTTAATGGTATTAAATTATATGCCGGCGTTGGTTTGACATCACAATGGCAAAATCTGAATGAATCAACTGCGGGCATCAATCCATCATCAGATCAAAATTATAATTTAACACCTATTGGAAGTGGCTTTAATCTTCCGACTGCGAATTTGTATTTGGATGCACAAATGGCGGAAGGTATTCGACTGCATTTAACTTCGTATTTATCTTCGCGGCATCACAATGAAACATATGTTAAAGGTGGTTACTTGCGAGTAGATGCCCTTAAAATGTTAGGTAGTGATGCAATCGATAATCTGATGCAGTATATAACGATCAAAGTTGGCGATATGGAATCCAATTATGGGGATGCGCACTTTTTACGCTCCGATAATGCTAATACCATTTATAATCCATTAGTTGGTAATTATTTACTGGATTCATTTACAACTATGGACGGAGCGGAACTTTATGTCTTTAACAGTGGAATGATCGCAATGTTCGGATATGCCGGCGGTATGGCTGCAGAACGACCAACAGTTGAAAAGCCTGATAAACGCCGGCCGATTATTTATGGTAAGTTAGGTTATGATAGCAAAATAGGGGATAATATGCGTTTCCGTTTAACCGGATCTCTGTTACATAGTAATCGTTTTACCGATCTGTATTCCGGTGACCGTTCCGGATCTCGATACTATAATATTATGGCTGACGGCCTTGATGGTTATGGTAGAGGAGGGTCAGGTGATGCCTGGAGTGGTCGTGTTAAACCAGGGTTTAATAATGGCTTTACATCCTTTATGATCAACCCCTACTTAAAAATGGGGGCCTTTAATTTGTTTGGAATCATTGAATCATCCAAAGAAATGAAAACGGATCATAATGTTCAACAATATTCAATTGAGGGTCAGTATTTCTTGACAAAATCGGTCTATATCGCAGGTCGTTACAATTATGTCAAAGGTTATCTTGCTGCAGCCGGTTTGCCGGGCGATGTTACTCCGGTCAATAGTGAAAAAGTAAACCGGGTACAGATTGGCGGTGGCTGGTACCTTACAAAAAACATCCTTGCCAAACTTGAGTATGTAAGTCAGAATTACAACAATTTTCCAGTCAATTCTGTTTACGATGATGGAAAATTCCATGGTTTAATGGTTGAAGCTGCCATTGGACTTTAACCCGAATTATTCACGTAACCAATAAGAAATAATACAAGCCTTATTGTAAATTAATAACTTATAAAAAATAAACCGATGCTCGATTTTGAGGACACTAAAAAAAGCTGCGGAATTTGGCCGTGCTCTGCGTTGAAATTAAAAATGCTTACTCAAGGCATCAGAGTGCCTCTCATGCACATTTTTACATTCGCCCTGATCACGAAAATTTCTTCGTGAGTAACCCGGGTTAAGCTCCTTTCCAATGTATAGTTGGTTGTTACAAAGGGCTGCAGCTGTTTGGCTTGCAGCCTTTTTCTTACCCTAAGCATTCTGAATCAAACTAAATATTAGAATGGATAAATTACAGAGCAAATCTAATCAAGGTTTATTAGTCGGAGGCATGGATAAATAAAACTTAATATATTCTTTTTTTTGTAAGCAATATGCTTTATTGATCTTTAAGCATAATCCAATGAATAAGCAAAATATGTTAATAAAAGGACAATCAAACAGACCTTAAAATTTGTTATATTTAAATAACTAAATGGTTATGTATGGTAATAGGTTTGACCCTGTATAATGACCGTTGAAAGTTAAAAATCTTCAGTTATGAAGAATTTAACGTTTCCTTATATATTTGTTCTTTGAAAAGAAGTGAGTTAAGAGAATAATCTGAGGTATAGGTAACTTTTATAGCAATACGTTTATCAAGTGTTTGATGATAAAAAAGTTATCATAAGGTAGAGTTGATATACTTAAAAATAATGAATTCTAAAAATATCTGGATCGGATTAATCTGTAGTACTATTAAAAATTATTTCTATTAAATCAATGAGTTAAACAACTATATTCAATTCAAGAGAGTTAATAAGTACATTAATGAGTTAAACAGTTTTTTATAAAATTATTAATAAATATCTCACTGCAGTTTTTTCCAGAATCTTCTTTCAAAATGGTTTATGTTTAGAGATGAAAACTAGGATTCTTATTTCAGGAATCTAAATTCCCAATTCTATTTGTTATCAAGCAGACGTAAAAGCTTATCTATATAAAAGGTCACGATTAATTGGTTTCAATACAGTGATATTTTTTTCGGTTCTCAGCTGATAAAATGCTGTAAACAATTAATAGTAAGTGGCATACATCAACTAATCCTATGCCCAGGGACTGTCATTAGTCCGTTGATTTTTAATTAAATAGGAATACAGGGCTTACCGTGTTTATCAAATATTTTTACGTATAAAAGAGAGTAAAACTAACACCTCGAGGATAAAATGAATTCTATTTCAAGACGTAAATTCTTAAAGATATCAGGCGCAACTATTGGAGCGGCTATGTTCTCCGGTTCGATAGGCTCAATTGTGAAGGGCGCTAATAAAATTAGTAAGAAGAAAGTTAAAGGGATTCAGACGATACCCACCTATTGTGCTATGTGTTTCTGGCGTTGTGGCGCCATCGCCCATGTGAAAGATGGAAAATTGTGGAAGATCACCGGAAATCCCGAAGACCCACTCAGCAAGGGTCGGCTTTGTCCAAGGGGGACAGGCGGCGTTGGAGCTCATTACGATCCAGATCGCCTGCGTTCACCCCTGATTCGTAAAAATGTACGTGGCGAAGAACAGTGGGTCGAAGTCACCTGGAACGAAGCGCTCGACTATACAGCCAAGCGGATGCTTGAGATCAAGCAAAAATACGGACCCGAATCGATGGCCATGTTTCATCACGGTATCGGTGCCACATTTCTCGAGCATATGATGAAAGCATATGGAGCTATTAATTTTGGTGCTCCATCTTTCGCCCAATGTAAAGGTCCCCGTGATGTGGCATTCAATTTAACTTATGGGGAAACGGTCGGCGGACCCGAACGGACTGATATAGAAAATGCAAAATGTATTGTTTTGATCGGATCTCATCTCGGTGAAAACATGCATAATACACAGGTGCAGGAGTTTTCCAAAGCGGTTGCCAATGATGCATCGATCATTGTAGTGGATCCGCGTTATTCGGTTGCGGCAAGTAAAGCGAAATATTATCTGCCGATTAAACCGGGTACCGATATCGCGTTACTTTTGGCATGGATGAATGTTATCGTGAATGAAAAATTGTATGATGAAGATTACGTCAAAAAATACGGATTCGGATTCAAGCAGTTTGCTGCTTCTATCACCTCTTATACCCCGGAATGGGCGTATCCTGAAACTGGTATTGAGCCGGACATCATTAGAAAAACAGCTCGTGAAATGGCTCGTTACAAACCCGCCACACTCGTTCATCCAGGACGTCATTCAACATGGTACGGAGATGACACCCAACGTAGTCGCGCTCTGGCGTTGTTAAATGCTTTGCTTGGCAGCTGGGGACGCAAAGGTGGTTTATTCCAACCTACCTGGTTGGATATTCCCGCTTATCCGTATCCCGATTATCCAAAATCAAGCAAGAAAAAACTGGATAATCCGGATGAAAAATATCCCTTTGCCATCGAAGAGATAACCACTGGAGTCCGGGAAGCAACTATTACCGGTAAACCGTACCCAATCAAAGGCTGGTTTGTGTACGGGACCAATTTACCTTATTCCTTGCCCCAACCTGATAAGACAATCGAAGCGATCAAGAATCTGGATTTTTTGGTTGTTGTCGATACGATTGGAAGCGAAATCGCTGGCTGGGCGGATGTCGTCCTGCCCGAATCGGTTTATCTGGAACGGTATGATGAGCTCAATAATCCCAGTTTTAAAGTTCCATATGTAGCTTTAAGACAACCGGTTGTGGATCCCCCGGGTGATCAAAAACCAAATTATTGGATCGCCAAAAAGCTGGGTACACGTCTTGGTCTGGATAAATACTTCCCATGGAAAAATATTGAGGAATACCTGGATTACCGCTTGAAGAAAGTCGGATTGAGTTTGGACGAGATGAAAGAAAAGGGGGTGGTCGTCGCTCCCAAACGACCCATTTATTATGAAGATGGGGTCAAGCCCTACTTCGATACACCATCAGGTAAGATCGAATTCTATTCTTTACAATTGGAACAAAAAGGATTTGATCCGGTTCCGAAATATACCAAACCTGATGAACCGCCAGCGGGTTATTTCCGGCTGTTATACGGCCGTGCGCCTGTTCATACTTTCAGCCGAACCCAAACTAACCGGATTCTGGATGATATGATGGATACCAATAAAATATGGATAAATAAGGATGTGGCTGATCATTATGGTATCCGGAACGGCAGTTACATCAAACTAAAAAATCAGGACGGTGTAATTAGTAATAAAGTGAAAGCATTTGTAACCGAAAGAATCAGACCGGATTGTGTATATATGGTTCATGGATTTGGTCACCGATCGAAAATGCTCACAGGAACCTATATGAAAGGAGCCGACGATTCACGTTTGATCACACAGATTAAAACAGATCCCATTATGGGCGGAACCGGAATGAGAGTGAACTTTGTAACTTTTGATTTGGAGGCATAACATGGCAAAATTCGGAATGGTTATCGACACCACAAAATGCGTAGGTTGCATGGATTGCGTTGTTGCCTGCAAGACAGAAAACAATGTTCCCGAAGGTTATAACCGTGCGTGGATCGTAGAAGACGTCATGGGCAAATTCCCTGAAGTCAGTATGGAAATCAGGAGTGAGCGGTGTAATCAATGTGAGGAAGCACCGTGTGTGGAAGTATGTCCGACCGGAGCCAGTCATTATTCCGATATCGGCGATATCGTGCTTATCGACCACGATGAATGTATCGGATGTAAAGCGTGTATCGCCGCCTGTCCGTACGACGCCCGGTTCATTCACCCGGATGGTTACGCGGATAAATGTGATTTCTGTTATCATCGAACTTCGAAAGGAGAAAATCCGGCCTGCGCGGATGTGTGTCCTACACATAGTATTCATTTCGGCGATCTGGATGATCCGGACAGTGAAGTGAGCAAATTATTGAAATCACGCAAATATCATGTCAGAATTCCAGAAGCCGGAACCAAGCCAAAAATCTTTTATCTAACATAGAGGCAAAAATGCACGAATTATCAATAACACGTCAAAATCCATTAATTGATCCGACGCTCCACATCTGGAGCTGGCAAATTCCGGTCTATCTGTTTATTGGTGGATTAGTTGCCGGAATGATGATTATCTCAGGATATTTCCTGTTGAAAGGAAGAACCAAAGAAGCTAAATGTGCCTGTTATCAACTGCCGATTCTCGGTATCATCATTTTATCGCTGGGCATGCTGGCCTTATTCCTGGATCTGGAACATAAATTATATTTCTGGAGACTATATACCACTTTTCAGGTAACATCCCCAATGTCATGGGGAGCCTGGATTCTTTTGCTCGTGTATCCTGCATTAATAATGAATCTGTTGTTGCGGGTACCCGATTTTCTCCTGAAACGCTTTCCAAAACTCGGAGATATCTCAAAAAGATTGAATGCGCATCCGGCTACGATACGTAGTGTCGCTACAGTAAATATCGCATTAGGTTTAATGCTGGGCGCTTACACCGGTGTTCTTTTAAGCACATTAACCGGACGGCCATTATGGAATAGTTCGATTTTAGGTTTTTTATTCCTGGCATCGGGACTTTCATCTGCCGCGGCGTTTGTTCATATGATCGCCAAGGATGCTCATGAACGTGAAATACTTACGAAAGCCGATAATGGTTTCCTAACTCTCGAATTGGTGATTGTCGCTTTCTTCTTCATCGGATTGCTGACGTCATCCGCTTCCCATAAAGCGGCGGCTGCATTATTACTAACAGGTCCGTTTGCGGCGGTTTTCTGGGTATTTGTGATTGGTTTTGGTATGGTTATTCCATTATTCATACAGTTATTGGCGGTAAGACATAAAATTAAACATACCGTAATAGCCCCGCTCATGGTATTGGTCGGTGGTATTCTATTACGTTTTGTATTTGTTTATGCCGGACAATACAGTCATTGGCTAATTCATGCGGGGCTTTTCAAGTAACTTCATAATATTTGACTATTAAAAATCATTAAGGGAGAATATTTCATGGATTCAACATTAGACACGTTATCCGTTCCAAAAACGGAGACGAAAAAGAAAACGAAAGAAAGAACGGCACAGCCGTATTGGAATCCGTACCTGTCAGGTTTTGGATTGGGTCTGGTTCTTCTGGCGGCTTTTGTAATCATGGGACGTGGCTTGGGCGCTTCGGGTGCTTATAGTACGGTGGTGGCATCAGGAGTAAACGCTATTGCTCCACATCATGCAGCAGGTAATGCGTTTTATGAAGGATATCTTGGCAATGGTACCACGAGTCCTTTTAAAAGCTGGCTGGTTTTTGAGGTCTTGGGACTGCTTGTCGGTGGTTTCATATCGGGTGCTTTAGCCGGCAGGATAAAGAAAACGACTGAAAAAAGTGAACACATATCATTTAAGATGCGATATGTTTACGCATTTATCGGCGGCGCGCTGATGGGAATCGGAGCCAAACTTGCCCGTGGTTGTACGAGTGGTCAAGCCCTGACCGGCGGCGCTTTGTTAAATGCCGGTAGCTGGATATTCATGTTAATGGTATTCGCGGGTGCGTATGCTGCCGCGTATTTCGTAAGGAGGCAATGGTTATGATGGCACCTTTTTATAAATTCGGATTATTCGGAAGCGAAGTAAGTCTGATCGTCGCTTTTATCATCGGAATCGGTTTTGGTTTTTTCCTGGAACGAGCCGGTTTCGGAAGCGCACGAAAATTGGCCGCGCAATTTTATTTTAGAGATATGGCCGTTTTCAAAGTTATGTTCACGGCGATTGTTACCGCTATGATCGGTTTATTCTATTTCGCATGGATTGGCTGGTTAAATCTTTCGTTGGTTTACTTAACACCCACATTTCTTTGGGCTGATCTCGTTGGAGGTTTAATACTGGGAGTTGGCTTTGTCGTCGGTGGTTATTGTCCCGGTACCTCGGGTGTCGCTTGCGTGACCGGTAAAATTGATGGTTACATTTTCGTTTTGGGTCTATTCTTTGGCATCTTTGCTTTCGGTGAAGCTTTTCCGTGGATTGAAGGTTTCTTCAATGCCGCACCAATGGGACAAATTACTCTTTCGCAGCTTTTGGATATCCCTTACGGAGTGTTGGTATTCATTGTTGTGTTAATAGCACTTGGTGGTTTCCTGTTGGCTGAAAAAGTTGAAAAATATTTTGCACGTAAAGACGCGGAGAAAGCATTATGAGTAAATTATTCTCAAACATGACGACTCAAAAAAAACTCGGATTATTAGCTCTTATTCTTGGATTCTTTGCCGTTTTCGCAGGGAGTCCATACGAGACGAATAAAATTACCATAAACGCTAAAGATCTGGCTTTAATGGCACAGAAGGATGTGGATAATGTATCCGTACAACAAGTAGCCGACTGGATCATCAAAGGCAACTTCGATTTCCGGATTATCGATACCCGGAGTCCGAAAGAATATGCTGATTATCATATTCCGATGGCACAAAATATTCAGTTATCCGCGTTGCTGAATCAAAATTTTTATCCGACTGATAAGTTGATTCTTTATTCGGATAACAGTGAAAAAGCAACCCAGGCGTGGCTTCTTTTAAAAGCGAAAAAATTTAAAAATGTATACATCCTGAAAGATGGACTAAATGCCTGGAAAGATAAAATTCTGTTCCCGAAGATGCCGGCAAATCCTTCTGAAGGCCAGATGGCTGAATTTAATAAAATTAAGGAAGTCAGTAAGTTCTTTGGTGGTACACCCCAGACCGGGAAAAGAGGAGAGCAAGAGCAAAAGAAGGTTAAAAAAATGCCGAAGCTCAAGTTACCCGCAGCTATCCCACAGGGCGCTCCACATAAAAAACGCCGTGAAGGTTGTTAGTATAGTTGAGTGAAATAGACGTCACGGGATCTCGTTGTATCTGATTCCACCTCGTTCCCAACGTTTCGTTGGGAACGACCCTTGTGAAACTCTGTTTCACCTGTATATCATAAAATATTTTTGGGGTTGTATTCTTGCCCCAAAAAGGAAGCAGAGCTTCCGGCGTAGCATTCCCAAAGGGACTTTGGGAACGAGGAAAAATGTAACGAGGATAAAGAAGTAATTTCGATTATTCCCATTCCACTACATCATCTTCAACGCCCTGATATACGTCATCAATTTTCCTCTGCATTTCAATGGTATGATATAACGCCGTTACGACTTTACAATAATGCTGGATTTCTTCATTGGAGAGATGGCGTTCGCGGCGGTCGTATAGCCATTTGTCTAATACCTGATACCCGCCGATTTGGTAATTCCATACCTCTTCAGGAATCCCTTCGAAATATTGTAAGTCCTGATTAATGTACACACGCTCTTCTTCGGGATGATAATCGCGTCCGACTTTTTTGGATTTGTCGATGACATTGTTCCCTTCTCCCTGAAAACGGGCGATCGGATCATTAAGTTTATCCGATTTCATGAGATGAAGAGCCGTGAGTTCTTCTCCCAAATAAGCCATTTCTCTAAAAAGTTTATAATCTTTCGTGAAAGGAATGCGCGGAAAATCACTTTTTAAAAACTCGGCATAAGTCTGACGATAGGTTGGCGCGTAGAGAACAGCATAAGTATAATAGAGAATTTGTTCCGGGGTGGGACGTTTTTTAAAAGTGCTTTCCAGAAGATTATAAAACTCTTTGTTGATATTCGGCTTACGATTGGCATATTCTTTTTCCTCATCAAACACCATCATCATGGTGCCGCCGCCTTTGTTATGATTTTTGTTTACAGGGGAATGTTGAATGTATAAAGGAAGCACATACATCGAATCTCTTGCATTATCTAAAGCATGAACATCAACTATCTCATCACTAATAAAAAAATAATTTAGACTACTTTGACGATTCATTCTAGTTACTATCAGACCTAAATTATTACCATTAACCAGATTCTTCATTATGTTTTCTCTGCTAAAATCAATGGCATCTTTATGAAAGAATATGAAGCGATTATCGAAAGGTCTATAAAGTATTTTAGTGATGAAATCTTTCCAGTTATTTACCTTCTGAAGAGCTTTCCTTTTTTCTGATAATTTCCAATCTCGATTATCCTTTAAATCAAAATATAATCTGATTTCTTTATTATTTCTTTTAGGATTTAAAAAAATAGAAATACGCTGATTTAAAGCTTTAAGCTTTAAATCAATAACAAAATGATCTCTATGTGTTTTTACACCAGTTGAATATTCTGGAAATAGATCGGTTACTTGAATATACCTTTTATAAATCCTTTCAAGGTCATAATTGAATTCAGTAAAGAAATAAAACGGACTTTGTGGTTGAATTTTGGTATACCCATTATTTCTTAAATTATGATTATCCAGCCAATCATATTTATCATTTCTTAAGCCGTAGAGATCACTTCTTTGTATAAGTTTTGATAAGTTTTTCTTTTTCAGCATCAGGTTAATAGCGACACCTTGCTGAATATCAAATACATTTTCATCTTTAGAACCATCTGGTGCTGTTTCTCTTTTACGATAATTTCCATGTAGATCTAAAATGGAAATTTCATCAAAACTCTTCATCAAAGACTCCCGCATTCCACGAAAGGTCGGATTATCAAGATATCCATGATTCGTGATCATACTCACAATGCCCTGTCCGTTTTGATCGATTTTCCATTGTGCAAAACGAAGAAATTTCACATAATCATCCTGTAACATTTTGGGATTCCATTCACCAAGTGGTTTCCCATCTACTTTATAATATCCATCATCTTCAAATCCCTTACCGTTTTTATATCCTTCCTTCAATAAGCTGTCGATCCATACTCCTTTATTAAAAGAATTTCCCGAATAAGGCGGATTTCCCAAAATCACCAAAACTTTCTCATCCTTTTTGATTTTTCCGGCTTCGTGACTTTCTTCGCTTAAACTTGCCATCCCCGGCAATTCGGTTTGTTCCAGTTCTTCCATTTCAAGCGTATTGGTCAGATACAATTTGAGGCGTTCGTCATCTTTTAGATGGTACCCGAGTTCATCGAGTATAAAACCTATTTTAAGATGGCCAATAGCATACGGAGCCATCATCAACTCAAAAGCAAAAAAATGGTTTAAAATATGATCTCGTATTAATTCGGAAACCCCACCGCTTCCGAATTTCATTTTGTATTCATTTACGGCAAGTTTAATGGCTTCGGCAATAAATGTAAGCGTTCCGGCTGCCGGATCAAGCACGGTTACGGAACTATCGGCTAATCCCAAAGGCTTCCCAAAATCTTCTTTAAGGATCTGATGAACCGATCGTACGATATATCCGACAACGGGTTCCGGAGTGTAATAAACGCCGCGCTGTTCCCGAAGCCTGGGATTATATTCGCTCAAAAACGTCTCGTAAAAATGGATGATGGGATCGGCGCCTTTACCTTCATCATAATAACGTTTCAGAATTTTATTGATATTGGCCGCATCCAGTATTTCGGCAATATCGTCAACAATCCAACCGATACTTTGGGGCAGATCATGATAGGAGATAAATTCAAACACTTCACGGAGAATTCCGATGGTCGCTGGGATTAATTCACGGGCATTTTTCCGGGTAAAAGTGTCGTTCGTTCGGGTCCGGGCGGCAAATAAACCATAGGTAACCGTCTGAGCGTAAAGATCGGCAAAATCGACTTTACTCAAACCATTAATAAGATATTGCTGAAAAGCTTTATAAAAACCGGTGAGCTCTTTGTTTTCTTCCTCGATCAGTTCATTTTCGATAATGTGATCGAGAAAACGTGTGCGTTTAGCGAGTTCCCTGGCAAGAGATGACGCCCGAAGCGTTCGTGGAACGGAATGAGAGAAAAATGTTTCCAGCAAATTCAGAGACGCTTCTTCATTTTCTACCGGTGGAGTAGTATTCAACTTGCGGGCTACAAAAGGCCGGCCGATACTAACTTTATCCAGCAATTCGCCATCTTTAAATAGCCAGAAATTGAAAAAATCGGTCAGAATAACATTGGGAAACGTACTCCGGTAACGATGCAGCTGCTCACTTTCCTGGATGGAATGCAAATCAGTGTCCGGCTGTTTGGCTTCTAAATATCCGATAATTTTATGCCGACCGTCCCAGACGCGAAAATCGGGATTTCCAGCCTCGGTTTTACGCGGGAGCTGAGTAACGTCGACATTTCTGAATTTGAGAGTTTCGGCGGCATCCATCAATAACTCACCCAAAGCCGGATAAAAAGATTCCTCTCGGAAATCTCCTTTAATAATACGATCTGATATCTTTTTTAAATAATTCTCTAACATAAAGTTGTCAAATGGGTAATTAGAGTGACCTCCAATAAAAATCCTGATGCCTTATAGATAATGATCTTATATCAAAGATGCATGTGGAAAATGAAATTTCGTAAACTGTTAAGAGATTAAAAAGTCCTTTCCCACCTCGTTCCCAACGTCTCGTTGGGAATGTAGCCCATGAAACGCCGTTTCATATTTATCAGGAAAATAAATTTGGAGTTATATTTTTGCCCCAAAATGGATTGGATTTCTTATAGGAAGCAGAGCTTCCGGTTTAGCATTCCCAAAGGGGACTTTGGGAACGAGGTTAATGAACGAGGGAAACATTTTCATTACCTTGCTTAAATATTTTTTTGTCTTAAATTACATAAGTATAATTCTATCAAATAATTATCGATAGAAATATTTAAGATTTAAAACACAATATTACTATTTCTTTTGTAATTCCAGAAAGACGTTACTGTTTGATAAATATTCTAAGGAGGGCTCCCAATGAATCGCGGATTTCAAAAATTCACTTTTATTCTTTTCCTAT
>DATFMK010000727.1:0-3500 GCA_035267005.1 Balneolales bacterium | reverse complement strand
GTCCAGTTGATTGAAATACAGATCTGGGAGCCCGTCCCCGTCGATATCAGCAACGGCCACGCCTGAACCATCCAGTAACAACCGGTTATGGGCAATATCCTTATCCGGCAGATGATTGATGAACGAGATGCCTGTTTCTTTCTGAACCAGTTTCCGGAATCCGACTGTTCCGTTTTCGGATGGTTGTAATTGCGCCCATTGATAGCCACGGGCTTTATGCCAGGTTAATGTAGTATTAACCTGTTTTTTATTCGAGGAACAACCTGCGGCAAGCAGTCCCGTAACAAACAGAGATAAGATCAGTTTTCTTATTTTCATGAACCAATATTGTCGACACGATACGATATGTGATAGTGAATATAATTATATAGTAAAAATAATTGAATCAAATCGTACATAAATGAAAATTTCAAATCATTTGAAGTTTGATTTCATGAATCGACTTCGTAACCGGAATATTCACCTGTTGCCTTTCAGACGAATTATACTCAAAAACCATTAACGATCGTCCATCTATCATGACTTTATATTTTCCCTCCTTCAGTCCTGAAACAAGCATTCTTGATTTATGATCGACCCGGTCCACATTTTCCAGCTTAAATGATATATTCTGCAAATTATCAGAAACTATAATGGAAGTATTTTTTGCAAAACGATCATATTGAAGTTCCAGGTGAATGCGCTGTTTATTTTTTAGAACATGAAACCGGCGTCTAACTCCGTCATTCGGTATCACATGGCTATTCTTTCCGTTTTCATTTAGATCCCCTCCGTAAGCCGTTAATCCAAACACCGGATCATCAGCCAAAACGGTGCAGGCTGCCCGTAAATAGCCGCAATAACCCAGGTCAATTTCTGAACTATAATACCATGATCCTCTTTTCTGGGGTTGTTCCAGCCAGGTCTCGGTGTGAGCCAACGGTTCAAATCCACCACCTGCACCGCCGTCATTCATCTTTCCGGGATACCAAAAGCCGTAATCACTTTCCGGTGTTCCCGTATTCATCAGGGCCCAGGAACTCAAAATGGAGGCATAACCAACACGCAAATATCGATACGGATCATCCGCGTAATGCAGGACATAATCCATGATCGACCAACCGCCCATTTGTGCCATGTAACTAAGCGTATATTTATCATTGCCACCAGCCCTGTAATCACTGCCGTAATTATAATAGGCTTTCTCCAGCCAGCCGCGGCAGCCGATATTCAACAAAATTTGCTTGTTCATAAACGATTGAGCATCATCTTGCGAAACATGCAGCGGCATATGTTTATTATTTCCCTTCCCCGCATGCTCAACCGCATATCTCGCAAAAGCCTGGGTCGATTCGAAACCGGTAGTATCATAGGGATATTCGGATCCAAACATATTGGCTTTTCCGCTTAAAAAATAGGCTGCTTTCTTCTCCCATTGTTTTCGTAAACGTAACGCCTTGACTTTCAATCCGGCCATTTCTAACTCATCAATGAGTTCATTAATTGCAATCTCATTATAATTTCCGGTCTTGTAAGGCGACCACCCTACCACTTCTTTGGGATAAGTATAATAAGCTGTTGCTGTCCGGTAGGCACGTTCAAGATATTCCTGCCAGGAATATTGCATTTTAAATCCGGAGTGATATTTCGCTATCCGGAACATACTCAGATACATCAAAACAATATGCGGATAGTCGTAAATACGCCAGATATGCGATTTGCCCCTTCGTCCGATATAATCACTTTTCCGGTTTCGCATCCAGTCCGGAATACCGTAAATGGCATAAGGATACGACTCCTGTTCCGTCATCTGTAATCCACCCCACACAAAATTACGGATATAATAATCCATGGCATCAATTTCTTTTTGAACCGGGTATTCCACGTTTTTAGCAGCCAGTAGTGCCGGCCGGCCCAAACCGGGGTCATCACAAGTAACCATATAACGCCGGCTTTCGGGTATGGTATATAAATTATCCGGACTCAGTAACACCTGATCTTTCATGTTCCAGTCGGTGAAAACCCCGTTATACCACTTAGACTTGTCTCTTATTTGTAAACGGTCGACTTTAAATTTGCTTCTTTTATTGATCAGTGTTTCGATGGACTCGGTGACAAAAAACTCGAGTACAAATGTACGATTCTGCCCGTAATGAACGGTTACTTTATTTTCGCCAAGTTTTTTAAATACGACATTGTAACGTGTCATATTATTTTTTCCGGATTTTAAGGTCGAAAGTACCGTCTCATTATTAAATTCCGGATCTACTTTCCTGATCTTATTTTTACCTTCAAAACCGAGTTGGACTTTCATTCCACTCGCTACAGTCATGCCGGGTGTCACAAATATATTGTACAGATCATGCTTAAATAATTGCTGACGGATTTCATCATAATCTTTTACCCACTGAAACCGGAAACCTGATTGCCATGCAGCTCCCTTATTTCCTGAAGGTTGCAAAGTAAATCCCGTTTGTTCCTGACGCCAGTTACTCCCTATTTTCCTGATATACTCTTTTTGAACCAGGGAATGAATATAAGCGGTATAAATGGAGCGTCCATGAGGATTCGGTGTGCTCTGATCGTAATATTCAAGATGGGTATCACCGATCGGTGTCATCAGCAAATAGGGTCCGACGGCGTTACATCTCATCCAAAAAATAAATGAATTATTCCCCGAGATAAATGAGTGCCGGATAACTCTTTGATTGTAGGTTATTTTTCTTTTCCATGACCATTCTGAATTCATGGGAAATGGTATGGCAACATCACCAATCTCAATGGGAATATTTTTCTTATTACGCAATTTAATCGACCAGATAAGTTGCTTATGAACCAATTCATAATCCAATTGTAACATCAAATCCTGGTTTTGGATATCGACCTGGTAATGACCCGATTCTAATTTCTTTTTAACCGAGATTTGTCCGGATTTGGCTTTTTCTTTTGTGGACAGCTTTAACCAGTTTTCCTGGCCATATCTATATCGAATAATCAGATCCCCAAAACGCTGTTTGTCGAGGATATAATCGGTGTCATAGGCATCATTTTTCTTTTTCAGGCTAACAATTGCACCTTTCTTGAACTTGATGAGCATATCCGATTTCCCGAAAGTAGGTATGGTTGGCTTCCAGTTTTTCAGAGGTGATTTAACTGCCAGGGAAGCTGTCCCTAAACCCATCTTTTCCAGGAATTCTCGTCTTTGCATTTATGGTATCGGTTTAATTATAAGTTTGAAATATGGCAATAGGACCGTAGACGGTTAATGGAAATTATGAATGTTAAATGTTGAATGATGAATTAACTGAGGACATAACTTTAAGTACTTTCAAACTTGAAGTACTTAATTTGTCCATCGTCCACCGTCATATACTTATACTTGCTTCAACTCAACTTCTACATTTTCTTTTTTCAATGGGATGACATACGCTCCCAGCTCCATTGAATAATTTTGATCAGGCTTAAATTGTACTTTTTTTTCTTTTGTAGCCGGTTGTTCAATACGTAAACGTGCATTTGGT
>DATFMK010000726.1:0-3683 GCA_035267005.1 Balneolales bacterium | reverse complement strand
GTAAACCAATCGGTGTTTAACATGACGTTATGTCCTGCTCCTGCCAGCGCCTAAACCTTTTCGCCCCCCCATCCCCCTGCCACGGCCCATACCTCTTTGGCCACCCATTCCCATACTGCGACCAGAATTTGTTCTGTCCCCCAAACCGCTGTATTCAGATGCATTGGCCATGTTCGTGGATGCCAGCTCCCCATTTTTATACTTTTGTAAAACTTCTCTTACGATCCTTGTATTTCCAAGAAACACTTCAATACCGGCTGCAGTGAGTGTTTTCACAGCATTGGGCCCGCAATTGCCTGTTATGACGGCGTTGGCTCCTTTAGAACTTATAAACTGGGCAGACTGGATACCGGCGCCACCACCCGAGGCAGTGCTTTGATTATCAAAGACCTCAAAACTCATATCGTCTGTTTCGACCAATAAGAAATATGCGCATCGGCCGAATCTCGGATCGATCAGCGAGTCAAGATCCTTGCCACTGGAACTAACAGCTATTTTCATTGCTAAAACTCCCTTTCACTGGGTATTGTTCTTTGGTATTTCTGGTTAGCTCGGAGAAATTCTGGCAAAACAGGTGAATTCCCCGATAGTTTAAACAGCATAGATAGCATTATTCATGCCATTCTGGAAAAGGATGGGCATATAGATTTATCCAACTGAATTTAATATATAATTTTGAAAAGAATCACTATTGATAAAATTAGGAATGCCCCTTACTGTTGCATGATTGCAGCACATGGCTTGCACAATTGCAATATTGCAAGGTTCATGGATCACGTCCAAATCAATCGGGGATCTTTTATGAAATTTCAATTTATTTGTGTATTTTGTTTCGATCATTATTTGTGATAGATCGAATTTAGAAATATTGAATATTTATTTAATATGCCTTGGAAAAATCGATTCATGGAAGGTTATGCCAAGCCTGCATTGATGCACAAGTGCATTGCAATAATGCAAAACAACTGTGGCCAACATTTGATTTTAATGAATTGATATAATTGATAAAATTATCATATTGCCAGGTTATCCCCACAAAAAACCCTCTCTTTTTCTTCCCGATATTTCTTCGGTCAAGAAATATAAACCTCATGAATTCAACATGTTAAGTTAAATAAGACTTGATGGCACACTTGTTGCTCTTGCTAATTGTTAGAGAAAAAAACCTGTTTACGCGGATGTAAAAAAAGTTCAGGGCCCAGTCCTAAAAGGCGAGACTTGGAAGAGTTTCCGGTTAAGCAAAAGGAGGACATGATGAATGTTTTAGCAGCAGGGCGTGGCATTGTAATCAGGTCCGCCACAGAGAAGGATCTGGAAAGAGTGTTAGAAATCGATCAATTGTCATTCCCGACACCTTGGACCCACCATTACTTTAAAGTCACTTTAAAGGATATTTTTCTCGTTATTGAACAGAAAGAAATTATGGGCTATCTAGTTGCTTGTCTATGCGATCTCGGACTAAGTGCAGAAATATTAAGAATCGCAGTGCATCCTGACCACAGAGGTAAAGGTATTGCTAAAGAGCTACTAGAAACAAGCATCAGAGTTTTTTTTAAAGACAATGTCGAAAAAGTTGAATTACGCGTAAATTCTGCAAATAGCGGCGCAGTAAAATTCTATGAAAAATTTGGTTTCAAAATTAAAAAAATTGCTACATTTAGAGCAGATATAGCAGATCAGGATTTTCACATTTTCTACGTGATGAAACTGAAATTGCGTGAGCCAGAAGAAGTGAAATACCAGGTGCCGGAAAAGTATTACCATGAAGGGGCCTATTATGATCTACAAATAGCCGGATAGACAATTAAATTGTGTTTACCCCATGTTTTATTGGAGAAGAAATGAGTCCACGCGTAAAAATCAGTGATATAATCAACATTATTAGTTTTCAATCATATAATACATCATACTATCTTGACAAGGAGAAGGGTGAGCCATTTCTGGTATCAAAGGAACAATTGCGAGCTGCCGAAGAGGATGCCGAACTGGAAGACTATCCCGAGTGGGAAAGGGAGCAAATCAAGTTAGCTAGAGAGATCCTAACAGATAAAGAGGGCGAGAGATACATCCTAATCCCCGGTAAATTCGTTAGCCATGAGTACAGCACAATGGAAAACTTCTGTTTTTCCTTAGATGACGAGGAAATTTCTAGGGCCTTGTTGCAAGCGATTAAAGGCGCAGGTTCATTTAATAGGTTCAACAACTATATTCATCGATACGGGGTCGCCGATGACTGGTACAAGTATCGATACAATTCGATGAAGAGAATTGTCATAGACTGGTGTGAAACCAACAATATTGAATACGTTGAGATGTGAATAGAATCCGCCAGAAAATAAATGGATTCTTAATAGGCATCTTTAATGTATATGAATATGTTTTTATAGTTAACGCAAATATATCCATTCACTGAACCGAATATGTCAAAACCGCGACATCGGATTAGCATACAGCTATCATACTTTATGGAAGAAAACACAGAGATTAACCCCTTTAAACAGATGGTAAAAAACTGGAAGGCGAGTTACTGGTCACAGGTTGACGCTGCTGGCGGTAACGAATACCTGATAAAGGATTTTTGGGAAGAAATACAAGAGAACATATTGCCGCATGTTGAGAGTGCCGGTTTTTCAAGATGGGCATTTCAGCAGGTTAAAGATTTGGAAAGGTTGATCAAAAAGATAGAATCAAACGGCCTGTCTATTGAAATGATTATTACGGAACCAAGATAAAACTGATCTCTGAATATATGTAATTTCCAGGATTGGATCGAGCGATAAAGATTTTTCGATACCTTTCAAAGTATACAGCTATCTGACTTGACTGAACAGTTGACGACATGTTTCGAATGCCATAAAAATTCAGATAGTTGAAAGTTGTTCCTTTTTGCACAGATATCTCAAGTCAGTAAATTTTTATGGGTCATCATTTTGGGCCATTAATGATGTATACCAAATTAGTTCGAAGCTACACTTATTGGAACTCCCTCATAAGGAGTCCTTCTTGTAGATCTATGGGTCTGAACTTCCCTCATCGTTTTCAGAACATCAATACTGCTTTTTAATCCTTTTGTATATCTCGCCATATTTAAAGCCATTCCAGAAACTTGAGCTAAAGATTGGACGAAATTCACATCTTCCAGCGTGAACTCCCAAGGTTCAGACGCATACACACGCATAGCCCCTATTAAATTACCACCGACCACGATAGGCACCGATAGTATGGAAGCAATTCCTTCTTTCCGGGCTTCATTGGGATATTGAATTCTTGGGTCATCCATAACATCATAGATCGCCACAGGCCCTTCCTCCAAAGATTGAGCAATGGACCTTAATGCACTTACAGGGCCTTTATTGATATACTCATCACTCAACCCGTAGGATTTTGCCAACTGCAGTTCATTGTTTTTACGATTGATCAGAAACAACGCGCACCCTTTGACATCCAAAGCTGTTTTGATGCTTTCTACCGTCATCAGAACAACTTCTTCTGGGTCCCTGGAATGAGAGATTGCCCTCGTGATCTTTAGCAATGTTTCATAATTGATGAGCTGTTTTTTCATGTTTTTTCTCCTTTCAAACGGCCATTTGAAGGTCTTAAAAGTTTTCCTCTTTTCGAGATGTTCTATAAGCTCCTAACTGAAAAAAAATATTCTGTTAGGAGCAAGGTTTGCAAATTTTGAG
>DATFMK010000725.1:0-19951 GCA_035267005.1 Balneolales bacterium | reverse complement strand
GAATAGGTTACTTTGAAGATTTCTCCCTCCGGTCGAAATGACGCGAATGGGCGAAGATGATGTTCCTGTTTAAAAAGCATCACGCAAAGACGTCATCTTGAACCCGCTTTTTGGGTGAGAGATCTTCCAAACGTGGATATGAAACAGAATAGGTCTATAATTATATCAAATTCCCGTTAAATATTTGCAATTCAAACAACACGACTCAGCTCCAACACTTTTCCTTGTTCCCATAGTCCCTTTGGGAATTATATTACAGAAGCTCTGCTTCCACTTTAAAACGAAACGAATAACTCGATTTGCTTTAGAATCTGTGGTACTATTATTCAGTTGAAACAGAGTTTCAAAATTAGCATTCCCAACGAGGACGTTGGGAATGAGTATACAGTGATTATACAATCATCATGAGTGTCATCGCGAGGCGCTTTTTGCCGAAGTGACTTTAGGAATCCCGCATGCTTTCGGGGCGATCCCCTTCCGTAACCACAGCCATAAGCCCCAACAACGGCTGGAGATTGCCGCGCCACTCACCTCCGTTCATTCCTCGCAAAGACAATTGGTGAATAATCCGGGTTAATGTAGCAAAACTTGTAAGGTGGTGCCGGCTTTTATAAATCAATAACCTAAATTGATTATTTTGAGGTATAATTAGATGGATCCCACCGTTTAGGTGGAGCTCATCGTGTTTCTATTTTTATAATCCGACCATGGCTTTTTGCGATGGAATGCGAAATCGGAGATCATCCAGAAGGCAAGATTGGGGCGGGTAAGGGCGAACCGGTAATTATATGGGATTCCCGGATGTCCGTAGGCTACATACAACCGATATGGACAAATATATTTATTAGCCAGGTCGATGCCGTTTAATGGAAGACTGAAAAACTGTTCCAATTCGACATGAGTAGCTGAAGAAGTAAAAAGCTTTAATGCCGTTTCAGCAAGTGAAACATCGTGAGTTGCAACCCCAATGTGCTTTGCTCTACCGGCTAATTTTTCAGCAATTAAGATGTAATTTTTTTTGCTGTCAATTTTCCTGTTGGGATCTTCCCATTGCCCTTTCACCATACGAATCGAGAGATTTAAATTAATGGCTCTCTCCGCATCCCTTAAACTGCGCCTCCACCTTGAAGGCAGGGTACAACCCAAAATATCGTGATAATCAGAGGCTTGTTCTAAAAAGCGGAACGTCGTATCTGCCGAATCCGGATCCAGTGAATCCACATGAATACGTGTATTATATTTTTGTCCGTATTGCAGCAGCTCTTTAAATATTCCATAATCGAAATCTATGGCATTTAATTTTATGGAAAGGTAACCGTTCAGATTCTCACTATTTAACTTATCGATACTTAATTTATATCGTTCAAACATGTTTTTCTTCACAATGGAGGCAGGTCTGTCATTACTATCAATATCTGCCCAGGGTGAAAGTATCGAACGGAATCCCTTACTATCGGCCCAACGGCAAACGACCAAAGCATTATTGATATCAGGTCCGGCAATATGGCGTAGCGCAACTTTCCTGATAATACGATTTCTTATAGTCCTCAACATGAATTATTTCCCCCTTAACCCGGATTATTCACCAAGAAATTTTGTCGTGTCCCGTAAGCTTTCGGGATTAAAAATGTGCATGAAACGTACATGGGTACGTTGATCAAGCATTTTCAAATTCAACGCAGAGTATGGCCAAATTTCGCAACTTTTTTTAGCGCCCTCAAAATCGAGGATCAATTTATTTTTCATAAGTTACTTTATTTATAATATGATATATATTACTTAATATTGGTATGTGAATATTTCGAGTTAAAATATCATCTTCAGTGTGCCAACTTACTGCGTAATTTAACAGTGATTCTACCGGCATAGTTGTGAAATAAATCCCATAATAAATAAAGTATTCCCGGCACAGATTTGTTATAAATTTGATACGTAACTAAACTATGAAATTCATTTGCCCATATGTGCAGCCAAGGTTCGTTACTGCCTAAAAATTCACAGCCCCTCAATCTATTGTCAAAACAATATTTTATCACTTTATGCATCAACAAAATACCGGGAGAGCACCATGACCAGGCTTCATTATGACCAATTTTAAAAATCCATAACCTATTGGCATGTAATATATTTAACTGTACAGCCACGAGTTCGTCATCGACCTTGAGAAAGAAAAAATAAAGCTGTCCTTTTTTTGCCGCCCGTTGTGAATATAAGCGGAAGAACGTACTCAGTGCGGGATCAAATTTCATGGCTGTTCCGGTTCTACCTTTCCAACTCGCCGCCTCAATATTGAAAACGGCATTCAGGTATTCTTCCAAATTTTCCTCATTTGGAGTAATTACCTCAAATTTCACCTTTCCTTTTTTTTCGGCAAGACGTTGCAGACGCCTCAGACTGGATCGACGGCTTGAGGATATTTTTTTCTCAAAATCTTTCCATTGACCATCTACCGCTACCCAGGGCAGGCGTTCTTCGGATACCATTTTTAAAAAGGACCTTGATTTCAATGTCTTTTCCAGAATTTGAATTTCAGGTGAAAAAGCGTTCATTCCTTTCAGATAAAGTGGCTTTTTCAAATCAAGAAGAGCCTTTATCAATGCCGTTAACGAAAACCGGTCGTTGTAAATCATTCCCCCCGGTTCATTCAGAACGGAGCTTCCCACAAATTCCATTTTGCCGGAATACCTGCCTTTCACACTTAACGGAGCAATGGCTCTGAGTTTATCACCTGATTTGATGGAGATCATTTTCAACTTATCTGGCGGACAAAATGTCTGGGCATTCGAAAGATACCAATCGTGAGAAAGTAAAGGTGTTCCAAAATTCGATTCCAGTTCATTCCATTCACCACTGAGATTTTCGAGATGATCTTCTTCGGTCACCATTTCTTTGATAAAATCACCACACCCATTTTTCTCTGTTTGGAATTGGGGATCAACCTTACCAAAGGATTCGAGCGGGTTATCGATATCGAGCAATAGATCAGTCTGTTTTTTATGCTCATTTGTTTCTTTTGATGCAAATATGCCTTGTTTACTATCAACATTGCTCTTAGTTTTCAAACGATACTTTTTCGTATTTTTTGATAATCGTTTCCCAATAAGTTTTAGATACTCCGGGATTACCTGAACTTTTCCCGTATTTCCGGCAATCGACTTAACAATAGAGTTTTCGTACTTCCATGTTGATTTTAATTTTGAAAGCTGATGATAGTTACTGAATATTATTTGTTTTCCTTTTTGATGATGATAAGCCGATTTTTTAGGTGTCCGAATTATTATTTCCCAGTTTCTGAAATGTTCCACCGTATGCTGCCCTTCAAAGATTCTATGCGATCTTCCGATTTCAATGATCGGCATGTCCATTTTTCTCGCTTCATCTACCATCTGTGAAAATAACACGATTCCGGGACCCACTTCTCTTATCAGGTCATTTTGATGTGTATTATCAACAACACTTGCATACGTATAAAATCGCTTGTTATAATCGAAACCTAATAGAATGGCGATATTTTTCCCTTCAAACCGCAGACTCTTTAACCAAAGGCGGTTCTTAACGGTCATTGCTTTGGTCAGTTCCCTCAAAAAACCGATATATTGCTGATCAGAAAACAAACCCTGATTTTCTTCGGCAAAGTCCTGAGCATTCATCTCGTTAATATGAGTGACCGTCTGCAAAATACCATCAATTTTCCCCTTTTGGGAGACCTCTTTAATGCTATAATCCGCATGTTGCAGTAATTGCTCCTGATTATGCGATTTTATATTGTTGGTCCTTTTTGACGTTGTCGATCTTATTTTATGTTGTAGGCTCGGCAAGATAATTTTAGAACGGATCTCGCTGATATGTTTCTTGATCCCATAATTTTTCTTTTTCAGCTTTGGGAGCAAATACCGATATATAAATCCATCCTCACGGATATTTTGAAACATGATATCATCCCAAAGATGAGATTGCTGATCCATAAATGAAACGAGTGTGTTACTTACTTCATCCTCGAAACCTGATTCGACCAGGATATCTAAATATTCACAAGGGCCTTTTTTATCAAGTGTTTGTATCATAGATGCTGAATCCTGCAAACCGGATCCAAGTAACATTAACCGTGAATACCATTTTATATGCATTAGCAGGAAACTCTGAATAAAGAATGGTGCTATTCCTACGACTCGCTTATCCGATTTAAATAAAACGATAAATAAATGATGCTCAGGTTTATTTGCAAAATGTTTCCACCAGTAATATTGCCATTCGTACGTCTGATAAATAGTAGAAGATGATTTTCCAGATAATGTATCCCATTCTTCCTCAAGCAGCTGCATTGCTGTTACATCATCCACGACCTCAATAGATAACGTTGGGAGGTCCCGGTAACGATTGATCTCATTGGTGTAATGAATTACAGATACACTCCAATATGTTCTCTCAGGTTCTATCATTATTCATTACTATCGATTGATAATTCGTCCCC
The DNA here is from genome assembly GCA_035267005.1 of Balneolales bacterium. Classification (GTDB taxonomy): domain Bacteria; phylum Bacteroidota; class Rhodothermia; order Balneolales; family DATFMH01; genus DATFMH01. The sequence goes on along the minus strand of DATFMK010000725.1, from coordinate 15,480 downwards.
TATAAAACACTTACCATACCTCAGCAACTTTTCTCTCCCCGTTATAATTAGAATATCCTGCTTATTTTTTTGTTTTTTCTCCATTTAATACAGACTCCTTTTTTATTCTGTTCCGCTGTTCTGTGAAAGTATTTCTTACTTTAAAAATTCAGTTTCAGTGGCATTTAAATCTTTTCTATGATCATAAAAATTCATGAGCTCATCATTCATGGAGGAAGCAATGGCGTTCCAGGTATATTTTTGATTTACCAATTTGTTGCCGTTACTTCCCAATGTTTTCATCCTTTCTTTATCGTGCATCAGTTCAACCACTTTTTTTGCGAATGAAGCCGGTTTATCGGCAATTAAAACATGTTTCTCATCATTAACTTCAATCCCTTCACACCCAATTTTTGTCGTAACAATGGCCTTTTCCATGGACAGTCCTTCCAGAATTTTCAACCTCGTTCCGCTGCCCATTCTCAATGGAACTACATAAACACTCGATTTTCGAACAAATGGCCTTACATCATCCACAATACCGGTAATTATGACATTTTCAGAGGCTCGACGTTTTAGGGATGCAGGCGGATTTTTACCTACGATATAGATTTTAGCTTCAGGAACCGACTTCCTTATCAAGGGAAAGATGGCATCCAAAAAGTAATGCATCGCATCTGAATTCGGGAGATAGTTCATTGTTCCCGTAAAAACCATCGAGAAAGGTTCGATCTTTTCAGATGTTGGTGTAAAGTAAGTGGTATCTACTCCATTAGGAATGATAAAAATCGGTGTTTTTTTAATATTTCTCTTCAGGATCCTCTTATCATGCCTCGAAGTTACCATGATAGCATCAACCGATTGACAGGTTCGGATTTCCTTTTTTAGCATTTTTCGAAATTCCCTGAAATAAAATAATTTGCGAAATAAAAATTTCGTACCCTTATACATCCTCTGAAAATTCCGGTATTCTACATTGTGCTCATCCAAAATCTGAATGATATTATCGGGCAATTTAAATGCATCCATAACGGGAAATTCCATCAAAACAAGATCATACTGTTCCGTTTGAAAGAGTTTATCGAGCAACTTTTGTAACTGTATATTTTTCATATACATCTCGAAATAACCTTGTCTATTCCAGAGTGCATGCAGCATGGCCAGCCACGAGGATTTAACCGGTAGGGGCTCATGATTGATAACATAGATTTGCTTAACCAATGACCCAAATTCATCAATTAATTCTTTTTTCTCTTTATCATCACCTAATGTTACAAATGTCACTTCGTGCCGGAGCGACAGCCCACGTAACAAATAATAGATACGCAGAGCCCCACCGAAATCGGCTGGTACTGGTGAATACGGTGAGAGATGTAAGATTTTCATACTATATTATCCTTTCACAGTGATCCCTTTTAATCGGCTTTCTTCATGTTGCAAATAATGTTTTATCAATCATATCCTCTTATTTCATTTCAAATCATTCGGGAATAATTAAAGTACAGCCGGATTAATCCCGAACAGTTCGTACCCATTTTTTCTCCCTCCCTTTAAACAAGACTCTCAGGTAAATTTTGATTTTCCACAGTGCATATCGTGGAACGTAGGCAAAAACACGATACAGCGACCGATCTTGTGCGACTATCAATCCCGTTTGCACATGAAGGAAACCCAGCAAAATGAGTACAAACCATGCGATGGCCATGTAACCGGATGAACTAAATCCGAAACTATATAATGCTATATTCATAGTTAGAAGGATTCCTATATATCCCATGAAATTCACAAGTGGCGGAGTCATCAGATCAATGAGTGCATCCAGATATTTCCATGATCTCTTCTTGAAATACGCTCGTAATAGCGTACCGGTGTAACGATGAATAAGTGGATAACGACCGAGTTCCCAGCGTTCACGCTGACTTTCCGCATTTTTAGGATCGTGTGGCGAAACCGCGTAACCGATATTTTCCGGTGCAAAGATGATATCAATATCTTTTAATAACAGCTGCAGACCATATTCCAGATCTTCTGTCAATGAATAAGCTTTCCAGGGATTGTTCTTCAAAACTTCCTTGGAAAAACACATCCCAATCCCTTTCAAACTCGTTGGGAAACGCAGATATTTTCGTCCCAGTGCGCGCACATAATTATTCAACGTTCGACCGAAACGTGTTGCTTCACTACTCCATTCATCCGGTTCCGGTTTTAATGAAACATACCCCTGTACAACATTGGCTCCGTGCTCTAAATGCGCATTCATCACTTGTATTAAATTTGGGTAAACATGAACATCCGCATCCAAAATGATTACAGCATCATATTTCTTATCGTTGCTGAGTATCTGTTTCATTCCCCATTTTAAAGCAAAACCTTTGCCTCTGTTCTGTGGATCAAAACGTTGAAAGACAACATTACCATAATCCTTAACAATTCGGGCTGTTTTATCGGAACAATTATCAGCAACGACAAAAACCTCATAATGATCCGACGGATAATCTAACTTTTTTAAATCCTCCATTAAGGAAGAAATGACTTTTTCCTCGTTATGAGCAGGTATTAATAACGCAAAACTCCGTGTATGCACGGCTTTTGGTGGCCTATAGCGGCGTTTCATTGCCAGGGCGGAAAAACTTAATACGCAAAGATAAATCATCGGAAACCCGAAAAGTAATAACAATAATATCTGAAAAATGGCATTTATTTCATTCAGCATTACCGTATAATCCCCCCTATGACTCTCATTAAATTGATCTCATTCATTTTCCTTGTACCGTTCTGACGGTGATTAATTCATGTTGTCGTTTTACTTGGTGAGTGGTTATCTCATATAATCGGTTTAATTTTGTCATTTTTACCAAATCCTCATTGGAATACCTGATGTTAAATTCATTTTCCAGTGCTTCCATTACGTGCAGTTGTTTATATGAATTCCACCCCTGTATTTCTTGTAATCCCTGACCTTCATCAGGATCTTCGTTTAAACCGAAAACAAGACGAATAACTTTATTAACCCGTTTTTTAATTTCCGGTGAAATGGCTTTTCTTTTTCGTTCCTGCACCCACGGGCGTTTCACCCCTTCAGGCGGACGTAAATATTTCAGGACTTTTGCCGGTACCCCGCCAGCGATAGTATAGGGAGGAATATACCCTGAAACCACGCTGCCAGCCGCGATAGTGGAATTTTCCCCGATCGTGGATCCTTTCATGACAATCACACGCGAACCCAGCCAAACGTTATCCTCCAATATGATCGTCTCACCCGGCGCCCATTCAAAACGGTCACCTTGTGTAAGATGTGCATTACTGTCCAGAATAAAACAGTAGGGGCCAAACTGACACCCATTTCCGATTTTTATATGTTTTTCAGCAACAAATGATGTTCCAAAATTGACAAATACGCGATCTCCAAACTCGAGTAATCCATTCGGACGTGTGACAAAATCACTTCGAACATTTTTACAGTTTATGAGTACATCATCCCCCATAATCATGGTTCCCGCGTTATCGATATAAGGTCTCCCATCATACGTTCTGGCACGTTTGCCTACCTTCGTGCAACTTCGCATATAAAACTTGGCAGCGACCATTCCTGCAAAAAAATGAACGCCCCGCCTGAACTTCCATCTTAGTGGAAAGTTATGATCCCGTTTTAGACTATGAGAAAGCCATTTCAAAACAGGAAAGCGGCTTTTGCTCATTCGGATCCGAATCCATTCTTCTATTTTTCCCGTTTTACGGTTTGTTTCCATATATCATTTCTTTACAGATTTAAAATTCAAACGTTCCAGAAGCTTGGTGGTGACACTGTCCAGAATAAACTGTGAGAAATTCAAGGTGTACCGCGCACGTGTCGTATCGCGCTCTTTCCAGCCGGTTTTAAAAAGGTAAAGCACAATTTTGAACAACCGGCTTTTCACATAAAGAAAGGTGTCGATTCGATGAAAACCTCTCTTAACAAAGTGGCTTCCCGATCGATCCATCCAAATGATATTCCAGTTAGTATCCGCTTTATCGGTCAATTTCATTTTATAGCTTTCATCGCCACGTAATAAATCAACAACAGGAATTTGTTGGTCAATAGCTCTCTTGATGATCGCATATAAAATGGCCATCCCAGGCCGGTAAGTCGACATCTCATGCTGATCATCAAATGCTTTGACATAATCATAAATTCTGCCTTTGAACTCAAAATTGCAGTTTATCGCAATACAATCCGATCCATGATAAGCTGTAATCAGCCACAAATAATCGTATTTCGCTGCTTCCTGACTTACATCGAAGAGAAACGAACTGTATCGTGGATCAGCAAAAACCCCTGGTTCATTTTTATTATGCCATCTTTGCTGATGCAGTCTTATTAGATCTTTTAACACAATGGGTATCTTTTCCAGTGATGATTCATCATAAATACGGATCAACTTTTTTTCGGTAACGGCACGATCGGACCGTCGTATTTTATATCGCGTGCTGCTATCAAGCGATTTAAGAAATTTATCAGGCTGATCCGGTAATTCGATATACGGACATTGTTCACTTCTTCTAACCGAAATCCTAACGTTGTTTTCTTTCAATTTCGGTACGAGAAATCGTGCGATGAAACTTCCGGTGGGAGCGTCCAGCAGAACAGCGATATCAAAGGAACATTGATCACTTTGCAAATGCTTAATGAATAAATCGGCCACTTTCTGTTCAAAATCAGGCTGAACAATAAAATCGAGATAATCACTCATCCCATATTTATAAAAAGACATATGCACACTTTTTTGTGGGATGGTACTTCCTATCATTCGTAAATACCGGTATTTATAAATTTTGAGATAGGAATACTTTTCAAGATATAAAGGTGCCACTCCGACTAAACGTCCGTTGTTACGTATAAGAACGATATGAAGATCCGCATACTGTCCAAAGTGTTTCCACCAGGTTCTCAGCCAGAAAAAGGTCTGATATATTCTGATATTCGCCTGATCAACCAAATGATTCCATTCCATTTCAAGGGCATCAAATTCTGCTTCATTCATTACGATATCGATCGTAAACGCTGAATCAGAATGGGTTATATCAGCCTGAGGTATCAATACAGATTTCTCATTATTACTATTTCCCGTCAGGTTCATGCTACTGCTCAAATCATTAAATTAATGTTGATCGTTTGATCTTTTTACAATCAGGAATTAAGTCATTAGACATGTACTCCCGGATCTTCCCGAATATGATGAAGATCGTCCCCTGAAGCACCCGATTGAAGTGAAGAGCGAAAACGCCACCATATCCACTCAGCATATTCGTATGGTGTCATAAGACGCAATGCCAGTCCCATATAATTTCCGGCAATCGTTAATCGTCGAATCTGAAGCGGATCGCGGCCAAACTGAGGGGGCCCGGTAAACACACTGCAACCAAAGAAGAAACCGATTTGCGCCACCATATCCTGAATATCTTTAGTTATGGCCCCATAGGGATAAGAAAAGCTATACACTCTCCCTTTTATCAATGATTCCAGATTTTTTTTTGAATCATATATCTCCTTCCAGGCATTAACGGGCGACAAATTCGGGAGGTGAACATGATTCAGTGTATGAGCGCCAATTTCAAATCCATCATCATATAATTCTACAATTTGTCTGTCTTTTAACAGAGGCGCGGCTGGCAAACCTAATTTCTTATCCCATTCATTTTCATGCAGATTACGGTTTCCAAGTACAAACAATACGACGCGCATACCAAACTCCTGAAGTACCGGACGGGCGAGTTTATAGATCTCTTCATACCCATCATCAAAGGTAATGATAATCGGTTTCCGCGGCAGCTGAAGCTCACCCATCATATAAAGCCAGTAGTCCTCGAGCGTGATACTGGTATATCCCATCTGCTCGATCCATTTCAGATGCTTGTAAAATTGATCTACATGCACACACATCCAATTTTTTTGGGCTAATTCCTCATCATCCACAATGCGATGATAAACTAAAACCTTAATGTTGTGTGATACAGCGGTATTGATCATTTATTTTTATTCTTATGGGACTACTGATTGTTGCCGCAGTACTCCGGATCAAATTTTTATTTATGTACTTTTCATTATTAAATGCAATCAATGTGCCAAATTTGAATTTGAGTGTGAGACTGATTTTATCCATCTAATTATCACGTTATCCGCAATTAATTAGTGTTTAGTACATTGTTTTTATTTGTGTGTTACCTTTTTACCCATCATTTATATTGAGTAAGTGTAATTCCTGATCATTCTGTTCTTGCTATATAGCCGGTATAATGCACTGATTTTTAAATACCTTTTAGGTATACTCCCCCTATTCCCATACAATGTTCTAAGAATTGGTTTGATGATATTACTAACCCGAATTATTCACGTAACCACTATGAAGTAATACATATCATATTGTAAATAAAGTAGCTTATAAAAAATAAACTGATCCTCGACTTTGAGGACACTAAAAAACTTTGCGAAATTTGGCCGTGCTCTGCATTGCTCCGAAAACTTTCGGAGCGCCTTGATCACGACTACATTTTTTGGTGAATAATCCGGGTTAAAGAAGGAAGACTGAAATCTTCAGGCTTTGATAGAATCGCTGAGCTTGTTTTTATGTTTTTTCAGGATAGTTTCATAAAGCTGATCCAGCGTTTCCCCAATCACTTTCCAATCATAATATTCATGAACCAATTCGTATCCCCGGTTAATGATTTGGTCGGAATAATTCTGATTCTTTAATATCTGAATCACCAATTCGGCAAATTCTTTCGGATCATCAGCGATTCGAACGGTGTCGTTGTCTTTCACGTCAAGGCCGTCACAGGCAATAGAAGTTGTCACAACGGGTTTCTTCATGGCCAGAGCTTCCAGGACTTTAAGACGCGTACCGCCACCAATTCGCAAAGGAACCACATACACGTCTGAACGCCAAATGTATGGTCTGACATCATCGACCAAACCGGTTACGAAAATATGATCTGATGCTCTTGTTTTTAGTTTCATGGTGGGGCGTTTGCCAACAATAAAAAGTTTAACATCAGGAATCGCTTTTTTAATAATGGGCAGGATATCATCGATGAAAAATATCATGGCATCGCTGTTGGGTTCGTATCCCATCATCCCGGTAAACACGATTGAATTAGGTTCCGGTATAGTTGGTAAAGGATGAAAATAATTCGTATCAACCCCGTTTGTGAGAACATATTTGGGCACCTCGGGTAAATCATGATCCAGCTTATTTTTATCACTATTCGAAGTAACAAGAATCACATCATGTTTTCGACATATCTCCAATTCCTCTTTCTTCATTCTGGAGTATTCCACGTGATAATACATTCTCCGAACCGCGGAACGGTTGTATTGATACATCTGATGATAGATATCATACTCAACATTATGCTCGTCCAGTATTTTTGGGGCATCGGAGGGAAGATCATAATTCCCCATAAAGGAGAATTCGGTTTGAATAATATCGTACTTTTCCCGGCTTAATAATTTATCCAGCTGACGCTGCATGTGATCACAATTCGCTTCCAGATAATCATGGCTGTGAGAAGTCCACAACGCATAAATTTGTCCTAAACGGTGATTGCGTCTAATGATACCCTTCGGAACGACACGGATTTCATCCAGATGATCTCCCAAATTCTGAACAAGAACCAGATCCTCACTGGGGCCGCCAAAAGTAACCAGGGTAACCTGATGTTTTTCGACCATATTTTTCAACAAATAATAATTTCGTAAAGCTCCCCCATAGAAGAGTGGGAAAGGGGAATATGGCATGATATTCAATATCTTCATATTAGTTAGTTTATTCTTTTGGGAGATACGATTGATTTCAGGTTATCTGTCTTTAAAAATGACAGGAGACTTTGTAATTCGCTTTGGGTTATGATATTCAGTAAAATGGCCCCTATTCCATAAAAGGCTGCTCCAAATAGTGCACTTAAGATCCAAAACCATTGGACGGATTGCATGAGCCATATAACACCAAAGGTCGCACTTCCCACAAGGAGAATTCTGGTGATCATATTTAAACGGATGCCACTTAAATAATATCCCGGTATCAGAATGATGGCGCTGCCCATGATGAACATTTCGGTTACCAGGGTTGCTATCGCGGCACCAATCCCTCCATTCGCGAAAGCTGATTGGGTATAGTGAATGAGGAAATAATTCAGAAATATATTTAAGAATATGGCCAAAAATCCTATAATAGCCCATTGTCGTTGTTTATCAGCAGCGATTATGGCATTACCAAAAATGAAATCCACATAGACCAGCGGCACTCCGAAAGCAAATACATGCAAAATATTGATAGATGGTGTATATCCCTTCAGTCCCAAAAACAAAACGACGATGGGGGTGGCGAAACAATAAACCATGATCCCCACCAGCACTCCGGATAGCAATAAATATTTGAATCCTTTTTGAAGGACCATGACCAATTGCTCTTTCTCAGAAATACTGAGCCGGGTAAATATGGGAAATATCACGGTTGTCAGAATACTGGGCAAAAACATAAACATATCAAAAAAGCGGTAGGCGCCTCCGTACCAGCCCACCACATTATCGACTGTCATCAATGACAACATCACGGCATCGAGACGATAGTAAATGATGGCAAAGATGGACCATAAAAAATAGGGGAGGCCCGTTTTTAAAAGCCTTACCGATTGCAGTAAATTGAAACGGGACAATTTGGGTAAAAAACGATGCGAAAAATTCATACAGACTATCAGATCCAATAAAGCACCAATCGCCATAATAATTGCAACTGTAAAGGAATTAAAACCTAACAGAAGAGCAATAACGGCGAATAATGAGATGAACACCTGCTCTGCGATCACGCCAATCGACGGAAACTCCATGCGCTCTATTCCCTGGAAATAGCTTCTATACGCCATCCGGATCTCTTCCCACAATTTGGCCACCCCGAGAATAAAAATGAGTCCCTGCACAAGCGGTGAATAATGGGCCACGACACTGAAAGCCCATAAAATGGCAATACATACCAACCACAAAAGTGTTCTGATCCCAATATAACTCGACAACAGAGAAGCCGCATGATCGGGAGAGCGTGATATATTTTTGGGAATGAGGAAATTCCCTCCAAAATCTATAATAACACCCGCAATCATCGTCAGAGAAATAGCCAGGAACAAATGTCCATAATCTTCACTACCCAGATAACGTGGCAGAAAAAGAAGCAAGACAAAACTGGATGTCCAGGTAATCAGCTGGGAGGCGAACATTACCCCGGCGTTTTTCATAATCGATGTTTGTATATCCCGATGCATATTCCTCAATATCTGTTAAACTGTTGACGTAACCGCACCGTTGATTCCCACATCCAGTCGAAAAAAACACGTACCAGAAACAGCGGAATATCAACAAATATACGATCCCATTTTTTCTGTGGGGATTGCACAAAACGAAATGCCCACTCGATTCCCAATTGACGCATCCATAGTGGCGCACGTTTGTGTTTTCCTGATAGGAAATCGAATAAACCGCCAACCCCCAAACAGACACGGGTATTCAACGATCGTCGATGATGGGCAATCCATTCTTCTTGTTTAGGAGAACCTAATGCGACAAGTAAAATATCCGGACGATATTGATTGATTTCATTTACTATTTGATGTTCTTCCTCCATTTGAAAATAACCATTCCTAAAACCGGCTATTTTTAAACGTGGATATTTATTTTTGATATTCTGACTGCAACCCATCACAACATCATCAGTCGCGCCCAGTAAATAAACCGACCAACCGTTTTTATCTGCTTGTTCCAGCACGTGTGGTATAAAATCGGTACCATTGAGATTTTCCTTAATTGGATACCCAAATAATTTACCCGCTATCTTTAAACCGCTCCCATCAGCCAGTACAAGATCCGCGTGATTGATACAATTCAATAACTCCGGATTTTGCTGTGCCAGCTGAATGCTATGCACATTGGTGAATAAGACCTGTCGGGTCCTTCCCGGTATCCATTCTGTAATAAAATGGGATACCTGATTGATCGCATTGGAAAGATCATAGTCATCGACTCTTACATTGAACACAAATGTTGATCTCTCATATTTCTCTAATGCCCTCATGTCTGGCTCCTGATTTAAATTTATTTCGATCTGAAATCTTGAATTATGTAAGGACAGGATATTTATGTACGGTTCTTAATTAGATAATCAGAATTAACATTTTGAATAATCTTTCTGAAGCATGTAAAACGATTGTAAAAATTGGATCATGAGCGTATTCTTTTGTTAATAGGTGTTTTATCTTTCTCTTGATTATCCCTAATAGCGGGCATGAGTCCCAATAAGGTTCCCAGGTATATCATATTCCGGTAATACGTCAGCTGAAGGTCGAAAAACGAGGCCACCAGCTGATTCATCACAGCAATCACAGCCATGACACAAACTGCTTTCATATATGGATTTTGGATGTATTTCGAGAGGTTGGCCCCATATCCGGCAATCGAGAAGAAAAAAAGAAGAAACAGGAAAAATCCTACTCCTCCCATCTCTACAACCAACCAGAATATTTGATTGTGTGAAATATAGTCGCGCAACGGAAACGAGATTTTTGCCAGAGATAAAGGCTGCAAGTACTTTTTACCAAAACCGATTCCGATCACCGGATTTTTCTTCACCGTGTAGGCCAAATTGTAATCCTCATTTTTGCGATACAAATTGGAATCATACCGGCTTCCGGCTTCTTCTTTATCCATTGGGAACAGTCCGCTTTTTATTAATTGGACGGGTTCCCCCAACTTATTATAGCTATTCCAGAAAACAGCGAAATACATGAGAGTAAATATCAGAACCGGAAAAGCGAAACGAGTGAATTTCTTTCGATAAACCGGTTCCAAAATCAGGTACAACATGCCAATCGAAACAAAAAAAGCGGCATACGCGGCCCGTCTTTGTCCCACAAAAAGACAAAGTAACAGTACCGGTGTGAGCAGCGTTAACGCTATTCGCTGAAATCCCCTGGCTTTGTATAAATAAAGGCAAATAACCAAAATAATGAGAGTTACTGCAAAAACAGGATCTTCGTGATTCGTCAGTGTCATTTCACCGGCAAAACTAAATCTCTGCAAGACAAATCGGCCAATGCCCTGAAGAGCTTTGAAGGTGATCATGACGATTGCAATCCACATTACTTTTTTGACATCTTCGGGTGTGCGGATAATTTGCGGGACCAGGAAATACAAAACCCCGAGATAAAAAAGAGCCCGCATTCCCCATAAAGCTGGCAGGAAACTACCACCATCCGCCATTCCATGTACGAAAGACAGGAAAAACCAGCCAAGAAACAAAATGGCCGCCCCCCAAACGGGAACATGTACCATCTTTTGAAAACGGTGGGTTATTTTGGCAAAAATCAATCCCATCACAAGAAGTAACAATTGCACTTCAACCGGATTAAAAACGGCGACGTTTATATGCGGCAAGTACGTTATCTGCTTGATGTTATCAAAATATTGAACCGCAAGGGTAAGTGGATTGTATCCGGGAATTTGATATTGATCAAAAAACAACGCCATCCCTAAAAAGATCATAAAGCCATATTCAACGCGTAATATCGAAACGATGACAATACATAATCCAAAAATCACTGCTATACCGGCATACACATTCCCGCGCGTCAGATATATAATGGAGGCAAAAATCACACTCCCAATCGTTACAACCCACATACTCGGAGCCGTTTCGCGGTCCAGCCCGATCCAATTCAGAATCTGATCGAGTTGACGGGGTCTGGTGATATAGGCTTGTTTCAGATTCATCGTTATTCAGGGAATAGGTTTCTTGGATACAAACATATATCCGACCATGTACAAGGCTGTTAATAGTGCAAGAATAGTGATAAGGGTAAGCATCGCATAGTTTCGCATGCGCATTTTTCTTCCCGCAATAATCACAAGAGAAAAACCGATAATGATGCCAAATAATGCTTTCATTTCTTGTGCCCGTTTCGTTTGGAATGATTATTCACCATTCGATTCAATACAAAACCTAAAATCTGCTTATCATCGATGTATTTGAACACTTCATCGATATCCGTACGCTTTGTCTTGTTCGTATCGATGACCATCATCAAACCATCAACTTCATTGGCAAAAAGCGCGGGGAAATTGTCGATCGGCAGAATGGTTCCCATATCAATAATTATGAACTCAAATTCTCTTTCCAGGGAATAAAGAACATCACGTATGGATATGAGATCTTTGAGTCCCAATCGATAATTTTCGCAATCACCTGCCGGCAGGACATACAGCTGATCGATTTGGGTTTGAGTAATTCGGATATACTGATCGCGGAAGGAATCAACCAATCCGGGCTTGCCATCTATTTTGAATATCCGGTGCAGCATCGGATTAATCGTATTGAAATCCACTATGACCGTTTTTCGCCGGTAACCCAATGCAAAAGAAGTGGCCAGATTGACTGCCACCAGCGTTTTCCCTTCCCGCGCATTCGGACTTACAATTCCAACCGATAGATTTACGTGCTTATACTTTTTAGGTAATTTCGAATAATTGAAAGCATTGTAATACGGTGAGGCGATCACTTTACGGTCGATGTAATTACTGCGTTTGGGATCGATAATTACATCTTTGGCTATCCGAACCGGAATATCCTGTGCTGGTTGTTCCATAATAATGTTTTTTATAATCCTTTACCTTTAACCAAGATTTAGTGTTTCCCTTCGGGGATGAACGCGATTATGGGTTTTCCGTAGAGTTTGAGGTCATCGGGTTCATGTATTGTGGTATCCAGCATCTCAGCGGCAACAGCAGTTATCAACCCCAGAAAAATACCGATCATTAAACCACCGGCTAATACCAGTTTTCGTCTTGGTTTGGATGGCTTACTTGGAATAATTGCAGGATCTATGATGACGAAGCGCTCATTGGCTTTTTTCCCCAACCGGTAATTCACTTCAGCCTGCTCTAATTTCACATTCATCTGATTATAGAGATTTTGATAAACTCCATAATAATCGGCCTGACTTTGATCCTCACCTTTAGCCACCGAACTTTTTTCAATTTTACTAATTAAGTGCTTCCGCTGTTTTCCAAGATCTTCTTTCTGCTTTTTTAAAGCCTGTATTTTTATATCCAAAGCCGACGGAATCCGGTCAGCTAAATCGGCTATCTGTTTATGCAGCGCTCTGACAGATGGATAATTTTCGGTATAGGTCTGTTTAAGATCGATATATTTCTGAAGTAGATCTTGAATATTGCTGCCATAAGGCAAGTTAGTCAGATCCAGCTTCATGAGTGAAAGCAGATTTCCCTCATCCTCATTAATAAAATTGTTTAAGGAATCCAGCATATCATACTGCTGCTGATAATGATTGAGATTCGTAGACACACTGTTTATACCGGATTTCATGGTTTGCAGCTGTGCTTGAAGCGAAAAACTACCTTCCGGATCAAAATTGACGCGTTTCTTTATCGTCGATAAGCGTTGCACTTTCGTCTCTTCCAGTAATCTTTTGATATGACTCGTCTCACTTTTGAAGAAATTGACGGTTTCAAGATTCTGTTCATTTCTTAAATTCTGATCGGTATCGATAAAATAGTTGATTAATAAGTTAACCCCTTTCCTGGCCTTTTTGGGATTTCTACTGATGTATTCGATGGAAAAGATATTATCTCTTACAATTTTTATAATGATATCCTTCTTGACATTCTTGATCAGCGCCTCCCGTTCGGCAATGGACGTATCTTCCTTTGCCAGATCCAGACTATCGATAAGCAAATTTACAGAAGCCCGGCTATATATAATCTGATTGATCGAATTTAACTGATCCTGATTAGCCAACTGAACCGCCATCTCGTAGCTAATCAAAGGATTTAACGTTTGGGTCTTCTTAGCCAGAATGGTGGCTGATGAGGTGTATTCCTTAGGCAGAATAAAAATGAGAAAACCGCTAAGAATCGTCACCAATATGGGTGTGAGAATCAGAATCATTTTACGACGTTTCGCAATTTTGATGACCTGATCAGCACCATTTTCTTCAAAATTTGTCGAATTATTCAATGTATATCTCTATTTGATGTACCTATTATCATTTAGATTGCCCGACAGGCAGTACTTTGGGTTAAGCAATTCATATGCCAAAAATGAGGGGAGCTGAAAGGTGAGGCATTCGAAAGAATGATGCCCTGAAATTTTGCATTAACCCGGTCACTGTGATTTAATAACAAAGTGGGGTAATCAATCGATATTCGTAGTTGTTTGAGGAGATGAAGACGTCATAACTGTTTACGGGTCTCATCTTATTTTTAATAATGCCACTTCCGCAAATTACTAAACCGGCATGTGAATGAGTTTATTTGGCTCCATTTTACACACATCCTTAAAAAAGGTTGTGAATATTTTTTACAAACTCTCTGCATACCATGATAGTCAGTCAAAAAACAGCGATAAGAGCCCGCCGCGGATGAGTATTCATGAGTAGTTATCTTCGTGTTATTATTTTTTATGATTTGCAGAAAAACGTTATTACTGAATTCATTTTAAGAGATTTTCAGCAGGATACCCCATCCACTTTCAAAAGCGAAAAATGGTCTCATATCTCTGAATTTCGGCTTTGGCATATTAATTGCATCGACCAATCATGTATATGAATTCTAATCTGATGAAACTCTATGAAAAAAGTTAAGAATTGTCCATATCATGATCGTGTACGTGGATTAACCCATGTAATTCCGTATATGATTTTAGGGGGGCTCTTTATCTCGTCCATGTTATTAAGCGCTTGCTCGGCCAGTCGCGAGAGTGCTAAAGCATCCGCTATCGCAAATTCTCAGCAGCAAAAAATTAATCGCAATCAAAAGAATTATATCATTCAGTCTGGGGATCAGATTGCTGTAACTGTCTGGAATCATGATCAATTCAATATAAAACAAGTGGTCTCTAATAGTGGAACCATTTCCTATCCTCTTCTTGGTGATTTGGATGTGAATGGCATGACCAAAGCGGACTTCATGTCCATGCTCAAAAAGAAACTGGCAAACTTTATGAATAGCGATATAAACCTGACCGTCAGCATCACCCGTCCTAATGACAAAGAAGTGATTGTGCTGGGATCCGTAAAAAAACCAGCGAACTATCCAATTGACAAGTCATCGTCTATACTTCAGGTATTAGCAGAAGCAGGGGGACCAAGCGATAATGCCGATTTACGCAACGTTCAGGTTTATCGTCCGGGAACCATGCCGAACAAAGTAAAAATCAATCTGGATACCTATTTCGCAATGAGTGCCAACCCAAATTCTTCAGATCCTCCATTTCAGGTGAGTCCGGGTGATATCATTTATATACCCAAAAATGATAACATTATCCGGGATCTTTCTGGATTTATGCAAGATGCGGTGATCTTATTCGGGATTTTCAGAGTGTTCAATTAATAAAATAGTTTATCAGTACAGTAATTTATTATGAAACAAATATATTACACAGCAGCACTGAAATGGATACTCAT
>DATFMK010000724.1:0-3534 GCA_035267005.1 Balneolales bacterium | reverse complement strand
AATCCAAGCCGAAACTTACCTAAAAATTATCCATCTGGATACGTGGGAATTTTTTCATCCCTGATGCCCGTAAATTCTGGATTAAACCATCTGTCCGATACCTGCTTCCATACCTGAAAGAACACCCCGTAGATGCCATCGTGACAACAGGACCGCCTCACTCAATGCATTTAATTGGCATGAAATTACGGGATAAGCTGGATATTCCCTGGCTCGCCGATTTTCGTGATCCATGGACTGAGATCGACTTTTATCAGGATCTCATGCTAACCAATTGGGCCGATCGTAAACATCACAAACTGGAATCCGCCGTTTTAAAAAAAGCGGATCGTGTTATTGTGGTCAGTCCGACTATGAAGCGAAACATGGAGCGAATCCGGGGTCGAACGGTGGATCTTTTAACCAATGGTTATGATGCCGAAGATTATGCGGGACAGAATATTCCAAGAGATGAAAATTTTTCCATCTCTTATATCGGTAGTTTTGTCAAAACACAAAATCCACCATTTTTATGGGAAGTCCTTGCGGATTTAGTACAAAATATGCCAGAATTCAAAGAAGATCTTGAGATACAGCTTATTGGTAAAACGGATTATAATGTACTGGAATCTATTAGAAGAAATGGATTAGCTTCTTATATAACTAAAATTAATTATTTACCACATAACGAAGTCATAAAATATCAGCAAAAAGCCCAAGTTTTATTACTTACATGGAAAAAAGTACCAAGGGCTTCTCACTTCTTACCAGGTAAATTATTCGAATACATGTCTGCCAAACGCCCCATCCTATGTATTGGCCCCCCAAAAAGCGATACTGGTGAGATAATACGCGAATGTAATGCCGGTAAGATTGTCGCTTACACTAATAAAGAAAAAATGCAAGCTGTAATAACAGAGTATTACAAGATATTTAAAAAAGGTAACTTAACCGTAAATAGTAATCATATTGAAAAGTATTCCCGTGAAAATCTTACCAAACATTTAACCGAAATTTTAAATGATATGACGGGAATTTGGGATTCTTAATTTTTCATCTAACATACCAAAACATCATTTCGATCTAGTGAGAAATCTTTTCAGTAAAATAGTTGTCATGATACATTTTTTAAATGTTTTTTGTTATTTCACACTCACATTAATTTAGCAACTTCACTATTAGTTACACATCATTTTTCCTAAAAATATTTATAAATGGATCTATCAAAAAGAGGAATTATCATTCAGGCCCGTACCGGATCCACCCGTTATCCATTGAAAATTGTGCGTCCTTTTTACAAAGAATCTTCAATCCTGGAGTTACTGATTCAACGGCTTCGCAATAATCCGTTCAAACTTCCGGTTTATGTGGCTACCACCCAATTGCCGGACGATGATCAGATCGAGGAAATTTGCAAACAGCTTACTATCCCCTGTTTTCGCGGAGCCAATGAAGATGTCTTGAAACGATTTATAGATACGGCCCAAACTCATGATATTGAGAAAATCGTTCGGGTTTGTGCCGATAATCCCTTTTTGAATTTGGATCTCTTATCCGAATTGGTCGAGAAAGCATTGGATAATGAGTGTGATTATGCCAGCTTCCAGGTTTTTGGTGGTACGCCGGCTATCAAAACGCATTTCGGTTTTTTCACAGAATTTGTTACGCTAAAAGCGTTAGAGGAAGTTAGCCGGTCCACGAATGAGAAGCTATATCATGAACATGTGACCAATTATATTTACACTCACTACGACCAATTTCGTATTCTCTGGATTCCGGCACCTGAGCTATTGAATAAATACCGGGATATTCGTCTGACGATCGATACAGCAAATGATTTTGAAATTGGTCAGCAGTTGTACGAATATATCATAAATACAAAGAAAGATTTTGGATTATCACCAATTATTGAAGCATTAGAGAAACATCCGCAATGGCGTGATGTCATGAAAAGTCAAATTCAAAAAAACGAAAAATAATGAGTACATATATTGTCGGAGAGATTGGACAAAATCATAACGGATCAGTGGATTTGGCCAAAAAGTTGATCGATATGGCCTCGATGCCGATTATCGACCATTTCAAAAATCGTGAATTGAAGCCCATTGATGCGGTAAAACTCACTAAAAGAGATTTAGACGAGGAACTTTCGGAATCTCAAAAACGCCAACCTTACGATAATCCTAATTCCTTTGGAAAGACATACGGAGAACATCGAGCCGCGTTGGAATTATCTCCGGAACAGCATTTTGAGTTATATAAATATGCCAAAGAACGCAAACTTGATTTCGTTGAAACCATTTGCTCGCCCGGTGCTTTATCTATCCTGAAATATTTTAAACCTGACCGGCTGAAAGTCGCGTCCAGAGATCTGACCAATTTACCTTTATTGCATGCACTTGCCGAAACCAAAATTCCTATTATCCTTTCAACCGGAATGGGTGGCAAAGAGGAACTGGACCAGGCTTTGGATATTATCACCAAACATCATTCGGATATTTCTATTTTGCATTGTTTGTCTCAATATCCGGCCGAATATGAAAATATCAATCTCAATACCATTCCCTATTTAATGGAGCAGTACCCGGATTATACAATCGGCTATTCCGACCATTCGATTGGGATTATGATTCCGGTGGCAGCGGTTACGCTTGGAGCCAAAGTGATTGAAAAACACATTACATTGAATCGTGGGATGAAAGGCAGTGATCATCCGGGATCGCTTGAGCCGGATGGACTTTGGCGTTTGATTCGTGATATTCGCAACCTGGAATTGGCTTTGGGTAAAAAGGAAATGTTCCGCTCTGAAGCATCAGAAAAAGCGCGTGTTAAACTCGAACGTTCCCTGGCCGCTTTAAAAAAGCTAAAAAAGGGGGCCGTCATCAATGAAAATGATCTTTGTCTGCTGAGCCCTGGTAATGGATTTCGATGGACAGAACGGGAGAAAGTGATCGGTAAAAAAGTAAAAACAGATATTGATGCACAGGAAATTATTTACCCCGACATGTTAGAGGACGATGAAGCTTAAACTTTTTATTACGGATATCGATGGGGTTTGGACGGACAGCGGAATGTATTATGATGTTGACGGGAATGAATTGAAAAGATTCAGCAATAATGATGGCGTCGGTGTTCATTTCTTGCGGATCAACGACATTGATGTCGCAATCATGACCGGTGAGAATACAACGATTGTGACACATCGGGCTAAAAAGTTAGGGATTGAGATGGTTTTCCTTGGCATCAGAGATAAACTTTCCGAGGCGAAAAAACTCTGCAGCCAATTGGGTTTAAGTTTGGATGAGGTCGCTTATATCGGAGATAATGTGAACGATATTCCGTTATTGCGCAAGGTCGGATTTTCAGCGACCGTCCCTAAAGCACCCAATTATGTTAAACGGGAAGTCGATTATATCACCAAAACCAAAGGCGGTGATGGTGCTTTCCGTGATGTTGTGGAATATTTATTGGAGAAAGAAGATTTACTCGATATAACGGTTAATCGTTTTATTGAAAGAATCACTTTATAATCCAACGATATATCATTTCCATTTC
>DATFMK010000723.1:0-2477 GCA_035267005.1 Balneolales bacterium | reverse complement strand
GGAATTCCTTTGTAACTTACTTCGACCTATATGGATTATATTCACATTTACATTACTGGGCGTAAAGATATTTTCTCTGTGTTCCTCTGCGTAAAAAACTTTGTGCCTCCCTGAGGTTAAAATTCCGTGAAAATCCGCGTCGTCCGTGTCGTCCGCGTTCTATTAACCAACGAAATTAAAACGCCTCTCCAAACATTAAATAAAATCCCGAAGTATGTGGTCCGATACCATAATCCAGCCTCAAATTATTCGTATCTCCAGGATTCATATTAAATCGAATACCCATTCCCGCAGCCCATTGTGTATTATTTATTGTGAAGTCTCCAAAATGTTTCCAAACATTACCGACAGCTGAAAATAACGTAAATCCAAATCTTCCTGCGATATGTTGCCGCAGTTCCGCCTGCATTTGTGCGGCATTATTATCCCGGAACCTTCCTTCATAATAACCTCTCATGATTTTATCACCACCAATCAGGGACATATCCCGAAATGATGGTGAGCCTAATGTAAATCTTGTTACCGTTTGGAAGGCAAGGATAGTCTCGCCATTATTCCTCAAATCAAAATACTTTCGGCCATCCAGTTTGAAAGAAGCATAAGGATAAGTGGATCCTAAAAAAGAAGGATTCGCCAGAAACGAAAAATCCAGATAAAAATCTTTTGTAGGAGTCAAAAGGCTGTTTCGTTTATCCCATCTAATAATAAATCCTAATCCGGCAGATGTTCCGCCATTAACACCATTCACTTCAGGAGGTGATATTCGATTCCCATCCGTATCCTTGAATTTTACGTTGGTTACCCGGGACCAGCGAATTTGAGGGCCAATATAAAAAATGGGTTTGATTTGTTTAAGAAAAGATTGTTCAAGATTGAGTTGTGTGAAGATAACCGACATCTCATCACTGTTTTTAGTGAGTGGTCCCACTCCCCAGAACTTATCAGGAAAGTAGATTAAATAGTGGTTGCCGGATAAAATCCAGGATTCTTTCGGAAAAATGATTTCAGGGACAAAGCTTATAAGAATCTGATTTTTCAAGGTATAAATAGCGGAAAGGAGCATAGTTGAAGAACGTGTTTCCGTTCCGGCTAACTTTGGTTTGAACTGCCTTATGACAACCCCGCCAAGCATTAAACTGGTTTCCGGAGATACTGAGATAGCTGGCAGTATGAGATATTTATCTTTGTAAGTACTGTCTTGTTTAGTAACAGCGTTTTGAGCTATGACAGAATTGGAGATGAGAAGAATTGTTATCATTAAATAAAACCGTGGATTATTTGAAATGATAGTAATCATATGTAGATAAAATGTCCCAATCCTGTTAACCCGAATTATTCACGTAACCCATAAGAAGTAATATATATCATATTGTTAATTAAAGTACTTATAAAAAACTAACCGATCCTCGATTTTGAGGACACTAAAAGAGCTGCGAAATTTGGCCGTACTCTTCGTTGAAATTAAAAATGCTTAATCAAGGCACCAGAGTGCCTCTCATGCGCATTTCTATCCCGAAAGCTTTCGGGACACGACAAAATTTCTTGGTGAATAATCCGGGTTAATGGCAATGAGATCTCTCAAGCGATGAATTAGATAATGTTCTATTTGCAATATGTAATATTCGTAAGGACCATCCTCAATTATTATAAAAATTTAGTTGGGGGAATATAGAACGCTGACGACGCAGATTTTTTAAATAAGAGAACCACAGGGGGCACGAAGTTTTTACACGGAGAGTCACGGAGATAATATAATGAGCCGGAATTTCTGTCGACCATCGTCCGTCTGTAGGAAAAAAACTCACTTTAATATACGGGTTAATATGGCAAGAGAGAGGTGAAAACTGATTTAAATTGAACTATATCATAAGCTAAAGCTCCCTGTTTGGAATATACAAACGGCAGTATAACGGTTAAATGATGGGAAATAGCCATGAAAGAACATGAAAATGAAATTGCGTCCCCACCTGGTAGTAATGTAGTTCAAAATGATATTACAGAAAATAAAAATACGTCAGTTAAAAATAAGGATATTGAGAAAACATTAGGTTTAGGCAAATCGGGCAAGAGAAAAAAGAAGTGGCAATGGATTTTTGCCCTTATGATTCTATTGATAGTAACCGGGTTTTTAGTTTATTGGTTTATGTTCAGAACTTCAGCGCCTGTTCAGTATAATACAGCTATAGTAGAGCGAGGAAATTTAACGGTAAACGTAACCGCAACCGGAAATCTGGAACCTGTCAATACGGTTGATGTTGGCAGTGAATTATCAGGATTGATCAAAACGGTTAATGTAGATGTAAATGACCGGGTTCAAACCGGGCAGATTCTTGCTGTTTTAGATACTAAACGATTGGAAGCTGAAGTTGTACAGGCTCAGGCTTCGGTGGCTTCTTCAAAAGCGGCACTGGAGCAGGCCGATGCAACTTTGCAGGAGCAACAATTGCAGTCAAATCGAATGCAGCAATTATATACTC
>DATFMK010000722.1:0-3250 GCA_035267005.1 Balneolales bacterium | reverse complement strand
TCCTGAATATTCTTAACATAATTAGATTTATAATTACTCAATTTTGATTTTTGAGATGCGTTAAGCCCAAGGGTATCAAGGTTCGGAAGACCATAAACGGACATTCGCATTCGCATCCAGGGGTTGTTCATCATACGTATCATGCGGCCCCGCATCATGGCCATCATACCGCCGCGCATCGCGCCTCTTTGTCCCATCATTTGACCCCGCATCATTCCCATCATCCCTCCCTGCATCATCCCGTTTTGGGACATTCTGTTTTGCATCATCCCCATTCCATTGCCATAAGCAGGATTGGAATTGGAAGATTTATTATTACTGCTATTTTGGGCCATAACAAGTGCTGATGGAAGTATTAAACTTACTATAAAAGCGGTGATAATTGTTACTCTCTTCATTGTTTTACCTGTGTTAGTTTATATTTTTAAAATTTCGTTATTATAAACATACACAGACGACCTTAACGGTAACTGAAAGCTCCCTTAAAACTATTTAAGGAAAATGATGGAGTCGTTCGATGGATGGGGGTTAATACGAATTATTCACATAACGAACAAGATACAATACATATCATATTGTAATTTAAGTAACTTATAAAGAATGAACTGGTGTTCGATTTTGAAGACGTTAAAATGAACTGCGAAATTTGGACATGCTCTGCGCTGAAATTAAAAATGCTTAATCAAAACACCAGAGTTGCTCTCATGCACATTTTTATCCCGCAAGTTTTCGGGACACAACTAAATTTCTTGGTGAATAATCCTGGTTAACACGAAGCCGTGTTCAGTTAAATTACGAAATTAACGAAATAGGTTTCCGGAATTTCGGAAAAGACAAATGAGTAGAAAACTTAAAAACAGAATTCTATTTATTTAACTTAATTACTGTTATTAAATCCTTTTCAATTTAACCACAAAACCTTTTTCGGTCTTCAGGGTTAAAGTATTTTTAGAAACGGAATAGACGAATTTTTTATGACTTCCAAATAAACCGAATCCTTCGAAATTTATATGATGCTTATCGGTATGAAATTTTCGTTGAGCGTTATTATATGAACTCTCAACCGTTAACGTATTATTAATTTTAAAGTGATAAACTATGGATGATTGCTCTGGTGTTTGAAGCGCCTTGGCCGGACCCATTTTTTCGATCTTCCATTTCCCATAGATTCCCTTATTGCGTTGGCTTTTATCGCTACTTAAGAGTAAAAGATCATCATTGAGACTGGACAAAAAAGTTAAAAAACCCATTCTTCTTTCCTATAAAATTATATGAATTGTTAACGGATATAAGGTATATAATTGATTCATGACATCCAAAATGCAGTTGCCTGGTACCTGTTTCAAAATCATTAAATTGGTGTCTGTTTAAACAAATAGATTCGTTAAGATACCTACAGCTACAATCACGGCAAAGGAGTAGACAATTACACGTTTTATGGATATTCCTTTTGAAGAATGATTGTGGTGATGATGTCCCATTGCCATCGATTGTGTCTTCTTAAATTGTTTGTTCAAATAGGTCAATATTGCTGCAACTATGATAAATACCATATTAAACCAGAAGGTATAATCGATTTTAAAAGCTGTCAATGAAGCAATTTCTTTCCCGGATTGAGGAACCAGATGCAACAATTCAAAACCGTAATTTAGCAATAAAGCCGTGAGCACAATACTTCCGTACATCACAACGGCAATGTAAAAGGCCACTTTTTTGCCGTAATATTTCTTATTCATATTGACCAGAGGCGGAACCATTAAATCAGAGTAAATAAAACCCATAATACCGGCAAATAGCACACCGTTTGCGTTTAGAACCGTTGCCAAAGGTATATTTCCCATCGATCCAATAAAAGTAGAAACGGCCACAAACGGTGCAATGAGTGCATTTTCAAGATGAATAAAGAATGCCGGAATCTGTCCCTGTAATCCGTTCAGGAAAAGAGCTCTCCAGAAGGTTTGTGGAACCAAGACGGCGATGAAACCGGCTATAGTAAAACCTATCATGATATCTTCCCAGGCCATTTACCATTCCATCACAAATTTATTACCAACCATCAACCAGCCATCACGTGATTTAATGCGCTTTTTCCCGTCGAAATCCTGTTCCATATCCCCGGCATCTGTTTCCACTTTTTCACGGGCTTCCTGAATCCATTGTTTGGGATACGTCAGCCGGATAATAATACTACTTATGAAAATGAGAAGAAGTCCGCCAATAATCTCTGCTACCAGAAACTGCCATCCCAGAAAAATATAGATTAGTATTCCGAGCTCAATAACGAGATTGGTTGAGGCAAACATGAAAGCGACGGTTGTAACAAAATTGGCTCCTTTGAGGAAAAGAGAACGAGCAGTGGCTAATGCGGCAAAGGAACATGAAGAAGAGATCGTACCAAATAAAGTGGATAAGAATAAACTTTTAGTGTTTGTCTCTCCCATATAACGGGTCAGCCGTCCCTTGGGAACAAAAGCGTGTATCATGGCACTGACACCATAACCGAGTATAAAAGCCCATCCTGATTTCCAGAAAAAACCGGCCGCGGTTTTAGCTGATTTTGCAAATAGGGTAATAATATTGGGTAAATCCATTCCACCAATGGTCGATAAATAATTTATGAGTTCGCTCTAAAAAGTCCTAAAATTGATTTTTAGGCCTAAATTTTGAGCCATATTCAACACTTTTTTTAGACAAAAACACTTTTTTAGAGAAGACTCATTTATTAAAAATTTATCCATTAAAGTATGAAAATGAGATAGGATTAAGATTAGTTCCGAAATCTGATAAATGTATAATGCCACTGAATGAAAAGAAGTGATTTTTATGTGATTATGTCACCGTGACAAGCCTTTGATTAATGGGGATAACAGATTGCAAAATCAACACATATCATATTGAAAAAACAATATCTTGTAATAAATAAAACTTTCCTCAAATTTCGCAACTCTTTTAAGCGTCCTCAAAATCGAGGATCAGTATATTTCCCATAAGTCACTTAAAATACAATATGATATGTATTACTTTTTATTGTTTACGTGAATAATTAGGGTTACGTTATCTTGAATGCGTAAGTTTATGAAATTTCACATAACGAACGGCCCAATTGCAATAAGCCTGTTTTGTTCTATAACTATAAATACGTCTACGAATCTCCGTTCTAAGTAATGTTAATAGTTTTGTATTTCCCATTGTTATTACCTTTATTTAATAGGACTCATAAATAAGTGATTCCTTACAATATTATCATGCA
>DATFMK010000721.1:0-3655 GCA_035267005.1 Balneolales bacterium | reverse complement strand
TCAAATATTTTCCCACATCAAATGGCTGGAATGGATCAATTATAATTTAAAAGTAGAAGTTAAATTCCCGGTCATTGCTGCTAACGATTATATTGCGAACCGATTGGGTTTGCTGCATCCCGGAAAGGGTACAAATACTGTAAGAGCTGTTTTTATCGTTGATCCGAAAAGTATCGTACGACTTATTATTTATTATCCCCAAGAAATCGGTCGCAGTATCGATGAAGTTTTGCGAGCCGTAGAAGCTCTGCAAATATCCGATAAACAGGGAGCACTCGGCGAAGGCTGGCCGAATAATGAACTGATTGGAGACCGTGTAATCGTTCCGCCACCTAAGGATTATGATACAGCTCAAAAACGAAAAGAAGAGTACGAATGCTACGACTGGTGGTTCTGCCATAAACCCTTGGAAAAAGAGAAAGAATGATGATATTATTTATGTAAAATGCACATAATTATTCACAAAAATCTTTTATAAAGACCTGGCAGTTTTTTATAACCTGCCAGGTCTTTTTTGCGACATGATCACCTATTGTTTCATTTTCCAGGAGTTATAACAGTTTGAATATGCTTTTGCTGGAGTTGTTGATTAAAAGCATTCACATCGGTATTTATAAAGGTCTCATATTCCAATTTTGTTTTATTTAATCTCTTTGCCAATAAATGATAAACCTGCACAGCCTGATCTGTGGGTTTCATATCTTCCTGATCGCCGGCAACATCTCCGGCACCCGTTCCAATTTCTCCCGCAAGCCAGACAAATCTTTGATATAATTTCATGGGTGCCGGATAGGTTTTTGAAACACCGGTCGCCAGATATTTTTGAAATAACTGATGTTCGACATGCAACGCTTGCTGATTCAATTTACCAGCCAACGTCGACACAACCGTAGAATCCGAACGTCCCTGAAAATACACCGGCAAATCCTGAATCTGTTTTCGAACAAGCTCAATATGATTGATCATTTGAACCACTTCGTTAATATTGTGATAAATTTTCAACCACAAATCGGTTTCTGCCTTAACATCATCCAAAGTTCCCAACGTATTAGGATCTTTACAGACTCTTAACGTCTTTGTTTGTACTTTACCATCGGCTTTTAAACGAATAGTATATTCCCCCGGCATCACCAGTGGTCCACGTTTGGCTGGATTAATTCCCCAATGATAAATCTCACGCGTTTTCTTCCCTCGAAAACGGTATTCCTGCCAAACATGAGACGCCGTTTTGGGAGTAGTTCTCAATTTCACCTGATCGGTTGGCGGATAACGCAAGTTCCACCATACTCGGTTAATGCCACTTAAACCTGATCCCGTAATTTTTCTAATAACTTTTCCTGAACTATTTATTATTTCTATTGAAACCGGTTTATTTGTGGATCTTTTCAGATAATAGTTTATTGAAGCTCCATAAGTTGGATTTTTTCCTCGCGAATTATCGACTGGTGAACCACGATAAGTTTTCGTTTTTCGAAAACGATATGCTTTGCGAGAATTAAAAAGATGAACATCGGAATGCAATATTTGGGAATCCATCTGTTCGAGCGGAGTAATATCGTCCATGATGTAAAGCCCGCGTCCTTTCGTGGAAATATCGAGATCATGAAATTCCGGTTGAATGGTGATCCACGAAACCGGTACGTGCGGCAAATTATCCTGTATCGGATGCCATTCTTTCCCATCATTAAAAGAGACGTAAATTCCATTTTCGGTACCGGCAAAAAGCAACCCTTTACGATGAGGATCTTCCCGGACAACATGTACATAACTGAAAACACTTTTAGGAATGCCGTCGGTAATTTTCGTCCAGTGTTTTCCATAATCCGATGTTTTATAAATGTACGGTTTGCGATTATCCACCTGATGAAAATCGACAGAAATATACGCTCCACCCGGATTAAAACGAGATGGATCAATATTACTGATCGTTCCGTATTTTGGTAGATTCGGAATATTTTTGGTTACATTTTCCCAGGTTTTTCCATCGTTTAACGTCACATGCACGAGTCCGTCATTGCTACCGGCCCAAATCACACCTTTTTTGACGGGAGATTCGGCAATGGCGAATAATGTTCCCCAATATTCCACCCCAAGATTATCGGGCGTCAACCCGCCGGAACTTCCCATTCGAGTCGTATCATCAAGTGTCAAATCAGGGCTAATGACTTTCCAGCTTTGTCCGCCGTTTGTCGTCACGTGAACATATTGGCTTCCCATATAAACTTTGTTGTGATTAAAGGGGGAAATAGCGATGGGCTCAGTCCAATTCCAACGATATTTCAATACTTTTGCCGGTGAATCCAATGATTTATTCGGCCAGGGCGTGACCGATCGTTTGTGTCCGGTTTTACGATTATAAACCTCCACTTCGCCGGAATAACAGTCTCCCCAAACGTACTTGTTATTCACCGTATCGGGATAGGTAAATCCGGATTCACAGCCAGAAGTCGTGTGCCAGATCGGTGATGGAATACCGTAATCCCCGAGATCATTACTCGGACCCATAATCGACTCATCATCCTGCATATTGCTGTAGACATGATACGGAACATCGTTATCGACCGTAATATGATACATCTGACCAATCGGCAAAACCACGGGGTGCCAGCTTCGTCCATGATTAATACTGATATCCACACCACCGTCGAAACCCAACATCATGCGTTTATCATTCGTCGGATCGGCCCACATGATGTGATTATCTCCACCATAAGGGATACTTTTGATTGTCTCACCTCCATTGTGAGTGACCATTAGTTGATTAGATGGAAACCAAACGGTATTGTAATCAGACGGATCAACCAGCATTCGGGTATAATAATGAGGTCGCTCATTAATCAACCGGCTGTAATTTTCAACATGCCAGTGATACCCCCCATCATCAGAACGCCATAAAGAGCCTCGTTTCCCGCCGGTTTCAATCAAAGCGTATACGCGATTTGAATTATTAGGAGCCACCTGAACAGCAATTTTTCCCAGTGGTGATCCAGGCAGTCCATTTTTTTTCGTCAGTTTTTTCCATGTTTTTCCACCATTTCTCGTAACATACACGCCGCTACCCGGACCGCCACTGTCCTGTCCCCATGTTTTGATGACATACTGCCACATCCCGGCAAACAACACGTTGGGATTATTCGGATCCATCGTTAATCCGGAACAGCCGGTGTGCTCATTTACAAACAAGATTCGTTTCCAGGTTTTTCCGCCATCGGTCGTTTTGTAAACTCCTTTGCTTTGCTGCGGACCATAATCGTTTCCCATAACTGAGGCGTAAACAATATTCAAATTTCGCGGATCCACAATGACATGACCGATTCTTCCGCTTTTTTCCAGTCCCATATGTTTCCATGTTCGGCCGCCATCCACCGATTTATAAATGCCGTCTCCAATCGATACATTACTGCGGATGAACGTCTCGCCGGTTCCAACCCAAATGGTGTGATGATGATTCGGATCCACGGTTATCGTCCCAATAGACTGCGCGTCTTCCTGATCGAAAATCGGTTTCCAGTGCGTACCGCCATCCGTCGATTTCCACACCCCGCCGGAAGCACCGCCCGCATAATAGACATTGGGATTTCCGGGTTCTCCTGTCACCGCACTCACCCGGTTTCCGCCGGGACCGATAAAACGAAATCGAAGAGATTGATAAAGT
>DATFMK010000720.1:0-9111 GCA_035267005.1 Balneolales bacterium | reverse complement strand
TAACCGCGACGGTATCTATTTCGAATTTGTTGATTATACGGACATAACGCACAATGTCAGCGAGTTTAATATCCGCTACGGGCTGCATCTGATGTATTCGAAACACGATTCGTATTCACACAATACATTCAGGAGAAACCGGGCCGGGGGCGTTGTGATGTACTCCAATTTCATCACAATGCGTCATAATAATTTCGAGTTCAATTGGGGACCCAGTGACGATGGCATCCTTCTAAAGGAACTGAACGACGGGATAGTGGAAAATAACCGGTTTTATCAAAACAGTACGGGTATTTATTCAGAAGGATCCAATCGCGTAGCCATCAATCACAACGATTTTTTGCAGAACGGGTACGCGGTGAAAATCATGGCCAATTCCACACAAAATGCATTTCATGACAATAATTTTATCGATAACGCTTTCGACATAGTAACGAGCGGAGAAGTAAACGAAAACAATTTCGATCACAATTATTGGTCCGATTACCGTGGATACGATTTGAATTACGACGGAATCGGAGATGTGGCTTATCATCCGGTGAGCCTGTTTTCATATATAATTAACGAACAGCCTCCGGCTATGATTTTGATGCACAGCATGTTCATTCAGTTACTCAACTTCGCAGAAAAGGCACTTCCCGTACTCACGCCCGTCACCCTGGCAGATAATCAACCTTTGATGAAGAAAGTCGATGATACAACTCCATAGTTTAAGCAAAAAATATGGCAGGCTGGAAGTGCTGAAATCAATAGATCTGGAAATCAAATCCGGCAAAATAACAGCTATAGTTGGGCCCAATGGGGCCGGAAAAACAACGATCATAAAATGTATTTTGGGATTGATAAAAGCCAACGAAGGTGGAATTTATATAGACGGGAAAAATATAGAAGGGGAATATGATTATCGGGATAATATTGGTTATATGGCCCAGATCGCTCGTTTCCCCGAAAATCTGACAGTGAAAAATATTCTTCGGATGATAAAAGATCTCCGGAAAGGGGGCTATGAAGAATTGGATGAAGATCTGATTCATCATTTCCATCTTGAAAGTGAATTCGAAAAGAAAATCAGGAATTTATCGGGAGGCAACACCCAAAAAGTCAATGCCAGCATCGCGTTTTTATTCGGTCCCGGCTATTTAATTCTCGACGAACCGACGGCAAGTCTCGATCCGATTGCCAGCAGCATTTTGAAAGATAAGATCAAAAAAGAGAAACAAGCCGGCAAGACGATCATCCTTTCATCACATATTATGGCCGAAGTCGAAGAGATGGCCGATGAGATCGTTTTTTTATTAGAAGGCTCCATCTATTACAAGGGCAATACCTCCGGACTTATCGATGTGACCGGTGAGAAAAATCTCGAACGCGCCATAGCCCGTATGATGGATGAGCAATGATCAATGAACAATAGAAAAACACAAAATGACGTCATCCCGGACCTGATCCGGGATCTTGCTGCCAAAGGTTAGAGCGTGTAAAATAATAGAATGCGGCGGATAACGTGAATTTACGAAGATGAAAGACTATCTGATTATAATATATATAAGTTATTGAATATAATTAGTTTTCGTATAATCTGTTTTTCCCATTATCCGATTAATCCAAAATTTTATTGTTTATCGTCGGAAATCTTAATTGTTTATTATATCTCGAACTCAAATTAATGTATAGAATTGAAGAAAATGAAGATCCGAACGAAACGTGTGTACGATGATCCGGAAGATGATGACGGCCACCGATATTTAGTCGATCGTTTATGGCCACGGGGAATGAAAAAAGAAGCACTCAAAATGGACGGATGGCTGAAATCGCTGGCACCTTCTACGGAATTACGTAAATGGTTTCATCATGATTCCGGAAAATGGGATGAATTCAAGAGCCGGTATTTTGAAGAACTCGCAAAACAACCAGAGGCCTGGCAAACCTTCATCGATGAAAACAAGGATAATACTATTACCCTGCTTTATGCGGCAAAAGACCGGGAACATAATCAAGCATTGGTGCTTAAAGAATTCCTTTTAAACAAAATGAAATCGGTTGATTAAAAAATGAAATGCATTAATTAATAAAAGAATTTCACCGACGTCATCCTGAACTTAGATCCAGGATCTCGATTTTTCCGGAAATACACAAAATTATCTCGTTGTGATGCTCAGCGTTAAAATTAAAAATGCTTAATCAAGGCACCAGAGTGCCTTTCATGCGCATTTTTATCACGAAAACTTTCGGGACACGACTAAATTTCTTTGTGAATAAACCGGGTTAACAGATCGGTAGTCATTGAAAAATTAATTATAGCTAACTTAAACGGTATTCAAAGTGGAAAGTAAAAACAAAGGATTATCGGATATTATTCAAAATATTCAGGAGGTATCCTGCGATCCAAAAGACATCGCTCTGAAGAGTTTTTTTCTGGGTCCCAAGGCGGAAAATGCGGAATGGGTTAGCCAGTTAGTTTTAAAAATATTTAAAGATTGGTTTCAATGGCGTAATTCTCTTTATCCACAAGACGGCAGGGTAATCACAAAAGAAGATAAGCATCAAACGGACTTTCAGGATCGTAAAAACCAGTTTGAGCAATATCTCGCTCAGATTTGTCAACGTTTTCAAAACGAAGTTCCCAATTTTACGCCACGATATATCGGTCATATGAATAACGAAATATCATTGCCCGCTATCATGGGACACATCGTTTCATTGCTTCACAATCCAAATAATATTTCCGGTGAAGCTTCCAGAGTTGGCATTCAGATTGAAAATGAAGCGATTCTGGATCTTGCCGAAATGCTGGGATATAATGCCTGGCAGTCGCGCGGACATTTTACATCGGGTGGGTCCGTGGCAAATTTTGAGGGTGCCATGCGGGCCAGGGCCCGACTGTCGCAATGGCTGGCACTTGGGGCTTATTTACATGACCATGATCATACTCATTTTTCAATCATGGAATCGGCTCATATGGGTTGGGATGTGTATGATCACTGGATGGGTAAATTGCGATTACGAGGTGGCGATCTTAAGGAATATCATATGATCGAATCGAATCCTATTGAAGTCGCACTTCGATATCAGCAAATATTTGATACCGCTTATCGGGGACCCGTGGCGTTGATTCCCGGCAATAAACATTATTCCTGGAATAAAGCCGTCGCATTATTAGGATTGGGGAAAGAAGCCTTCTGGCCGATTGCTCTTGATAACAAGGGACGTTTATCGATTGCTGACCTGCAATCCCGGATTCAGAAAGCACTGGAAGAAAATCGTCCGATAATGATGGTGACTTCCGTGGCAGGAACCACGGAAATGGGTATTGTGGATCCTATAGATGAAGTGGCGGATTTTCTTGAAGAACTGAAAAATCGGGACGGATTACATATCTGGCATCATGTGGATGCTGCTTACGGTGGTTTCTTTTGTAGTTTACCGCAAGATGCCCGAACGGTCGTAAGTCAGCAGGTGATAAGAGCCTTGAATGGCATCAGAAGATCGAATTCCGTTACGATCGATCCACATAAATTGGGATATGTTCCCTATTCATCGGGCGCGTTTATTTGCAGGAATAAGCGGGAATATTATTCACAAAAAATTGATGCACCCTACATAAAATTTGTCGAAAATCGGGATAAGGGAACCCAAACCATAGAAGGGTCTCGTTCGGCAGCCGGAGCCGTATCGACCTGGCTGACCTCCAAATCGATTGGATTAAATGATGAGGGGTACGGCAGGATTCTGGAATTGACTATAAAATCACGTATTAAATTACAGCAGCTTTTAAAAGAAGCCGATCCAACCATTCGAATCGACTATGCGGGTGATACCAACATTGTCTGTTTCTGTATTGCCCGGGAAGGTGAGCCTGTTTCGAAAACAAACGAACGAACAGAACAAATCTATGAGGCATTTTCACCTGAGACCAATCGGGATTTTTTTGTATCGCAGACGAGATTGAAATGGGAGGCCTATGAAGCCTATCTCAAGGAATTTGCTGCCACCTGGAAAGCTCAAAAAGATAGTGATCATTTAACATTTATCCGGTGTGTGATGATGAATCCGTTTTTCATCACCAAAGAGGGAAATACCGATTATGCACAGGAATTTGTACGTTCCCTGTTAGTGAAAATGAGAGAAACCGAAGATTTACTCGAATTATCTTCATATGACAGCAAATAAGTAACGAAGTTTACAGTGCAAGTATCTATTTGTAAGGAAAAGCCAAGGCACTTCTTTACAAATGAATGTATAATTGAATTTGAAAAAAATGATCTACCGTACGCTATATTTAGATTGCTTCCTTTTTTCTCCTTAATCCGCGTCATCTGCGTCATCCGCGTTCTATATCTTCTGCCTTTTTTGGGTTTAAATCGTATGAGCAGGAGTGGTTGCCGTCGGGAATATAGTTGACCCGGCTGAGATCGGCATTGAGAATTTTTTGGATAAACACCGCCTCAAGTTTACAGGGAAGTTTGGTTTCCTTGATCGTTTCAGAAAACGGACAGTTGCATTCCTCTACCACAATTCGATTATCGTCAATTTGAATATTTGGCATAAATCCCTGCTCTTCCAACAAATCTTTAAGGATGTGAACCTTCGTTTCCACACTGTCATCTTCAGCCTGATTGAGTCGGAAGTTCATTTCTTCGAAGCGTTTATTCCAGAATTGTTCAAAGAACCCTCCAATCATTTCCTGCTGATTCATTTTTTTCAGATAACGCAACAAGTCACGTAAAATACTGGTATCCAGGGATGGGAATAATCTATGACCGGCGGGAGTCAACTTGTAAACGAGTTCTGGTCGTCCTCTTCCTTCTCTTTTAGAAAAACGTTCAATATATCCGTCTTTTTCAAGTATGGTGAAATGTTCACGGATCGTCGTTTTTGAAAGCCGAGTCTGAGTGACCGCCTCTTTCAAGGTAAGCTGACCTTGCTTTTTTATTAGATTTAATAATTGCTTTTGGGAATTTTTCGTTTCTAACATCTTCCGTTGTTAAATATTCATTTGCCGCATATGATTGGAATTAAAACGCTTATTTTTCCAATCAAAATTTAATCTATGTAATCGTTGCATTACCGGTGATAGATATTCAGTTTTAGCTTTGAGAATGAACCTGCAAAATCTTTGAAAGTTCAAACACCACCATTCTATTAATAAAATACTCATTATAAAGTAAGGAACCAATAAAAACGGTAATAACCGATTTTATATTTTTTATTATAAAATATTCTCTTATCTTACTTTCGAAATGAGATAAATCCTGAATCAAGAATTCAATTTTGTAACTCGCAATAAAGCAGGATGGATCTCAAAAGAAGTCATTATTATCAATTAAACAGAATTGCGTTATGTCTGAAACAGAAATTAAAGAACTCGACGCTCGAGTCATTCCACCTGTTGATAAGCATCCTACCATTTTTCGTACTTTCGATGCTTTAGCAAAAGACGAATCTTTTGTACTCATTAACGATCATGATCCCAAACCATTGCACTATCAATTTGAGGCGGAGCGTAATGGTGAATATAAATGGGAATATCTGGAACAAGGTCCGCAGGTTTTCCGTGTAGAAATTACAAGAATCGCTGAATCCCAAATACAAGGCGAGAAAAGTACTCCTTCATGTGGTTGTCATTAATAACAAGGAGTCATGTTTGAACAGCAACGGTACGAATCTTGGTCAGATTCGTACCGGTTTGTTTTTTTAATCGCTGGTATATGCAGTTTATAACCGACTAATTTGTCCTTTTAGCTGAAAAGAAACTATTTTTCAAAGAGGTGGTTTGTATGGAAAATTTGGATCCGTTATTCAGGAAGAAAATTGCGGATCGATTAAAACTCGTTCTGGATCCGGAAGTTGGATTGAATATTGTTGATCTTGGCTTGGTTTACGATATTTTTTGTGAAGAAAATGCTGTAAAAATCCATGTGACAATGACGACAATGGGTTGCCCTATGACTCGATACATACGCATGAGTATAGAAAACGTATTGAGCAAAATTCCGGAGATTGAACAATCTGAAATTGAAATTGTTTGGTCACCGGCATGGTCGCCTAAAATGATCAATCCGAAGGTTATGGCCAGAAGATGAAACAAACATTTAACTGGAAATTACCCATCCTTTTGATGCTTGCCATCATTTCTCTGATCGCGGGGATGTTTGGCGGACTTCACCGGATGGGTATGATTTTACCTCAAACATTGAATCATCTTGCCATCGATCATGGTCAGTTAATGGTCGGCGGATTTCTGGGAACGCTGATAACGCTGGAAAGAGCGGTGGCCATTGAACGTAAATGGGGATATGCCGCTCCGGTTCTTGCCGGATTGGCTTCTATATTTTTATGGAGTGGTGTTTCCATATACTACGGTATGTTGCTGCTAATCCTCTCGAGTCTCGTACTAATTGGGATGTATATCTACATTTTGACCGTACAACCATCGCTGCATTCAGTGGTCATGCTGGTCGGTGGAATTTTATGGACCACCGGCAATATTTTGTGGATCCAAATGATCCCCTTTGCTTTTATCGCTAATTTTTGGGCGGGTTTCCTTGTCCTTACTATTGTTGGGGAGCGCATTGAACTAAGTCGAATGATCTTACAGGAAAAAAATCCGCGTATCCTTATTTTGATAATTACCGCTGTTTACGCTATCGGACTTTTTCTCACATTGATCGATCTGTTTACAGGTGTTTATATATTTGCCATTTCTTTGATAGCGATGGCTTTTTGGTTGTTGAAATACGATATGGCCAGGATCACCATAAAAACAAGCGGGCTACCTCAATATATAGCGGTATGTCTGATAAGTGGATATTTCTGGTTAGCAGCAAGTGGTATTTTTTCAATTCTGTATTTATACATCCCGATTCATCTGATGTACGATGCTATGCTGCATTCGATCTTTCTGGGATTTGTATTCAGTATGATATTTGCTCACGCTCCAGTGATTTTTACCAGTATTATTGGTATTGAGATTGGGTATAAACCATCATTCTATTCTCATTATTTACTGCTGCATATTTCTTTAATAATCAGGATTTTAGGTGATCTTCTGGAACGATCGGATATACGTTTACTCGGTGGAATTCTTAATGTTATCGCGATTTTGTTATTTCTCTTCAATACGATATATGCTATTATTCACTCACTTAGAGCAGTTTCAAAAGAAAGAAGAAATGCAATGGAGCACGCATGAGAGTACTATTATATCACATATCCGTTTTTATTCATATTATTTCCGCGATGATCTGGGTAGGAGGAATTCTATTCATGGTTTTGGTTATTGTCCCATTACTTAGAAAGAAAGATCTCAAAGACAACGCGGCAATCCTGGTACAAAAAGTAGGAGTACAATTTCGATTGGTCGGCTGGATTAGCCTGATTTTACTATTGATTACCGGAATTTTTAATTTGGGATTTCGAGGATATCATTGGGCCGATCTATGGTCGGGTAATATCTGGAAAGGTTCATTCGGTCACATCCTTGCCGTTAAATTGTTTTTTGTAGCATTAATTTATTTGATCAGCGCGATCCATGATTTTTATATCGGACCCAAAGCCACGGAGTTATGGCAAAAGGATCCGTCATCTCCCAAAGCCAAAAAATTAAGAAAAGCAGCAAGCTGGATCGGCCGGTTTAATCTCATTTTTGCCTTAATAGTCGTTTTTGAAGCCATATCCCTGGTACGCGGACCAGCGTGATCCAATGATCAGTAAGCAGTGAAAAACAGAAAACAGATTTGCTAAACACATCGTGTTGTAGAAAATCGAGAGAAAGCTGATAGCTGTCAGCTGAAAGCAGATGGCTCTATAAATACTGACACTTTAGCACAATGGTACTTTATTAACATTATTTTATGCCGAAATTAGCTCGATGGTACATTAAAACCGGAATCATTTATCTTGTTTTCGCCTTGTTAATGGGCGTTGGTATGGAGTTCCCTGATCTGTCAAAGATGAGTCCATTTTGGGTGAATTTATTTCCTACTTTTTATCATGCTTTGGCTGTCGGATGGATTACACAACTGATCTTTGGGGTTGCTTTTTGGATGTTTCCACGCAATTCAAAAGAAGATCCGCGTGGAAGCGAGATCGTAGGTTGGATCACTTATATTTGTATCAATGCGGGACTCATTCTTCGGATTATTTTTGAACCTTTTAATACAGACTCCCATTGGCATACGCTGATCGTTTCCGCACTGATTATTTCTGCTGTGTTACAATGGTTGGGCGGAGTTCTGTTTGCTGCAAATACGTGGAATCGTGTAAAGAGCCGAAAGAAAAGACGGAAAAAACGAGCTTAATATGCCGGAATTAAGTGAAAAAGTTATTCGTATTTCATTAATCTACCTGGTCATCGGGTTTACACTTGGTGCTATTCTGCTTATCAATAAAGCTACCAATGTAGATCCGCAAATTTGGATACTTTTACCCATTCATATCGAAATTGTCATTTTTGGCTGGTTGATACAATTGATTATGGGTGTTGCTTACTGGAGTTTTCCCCGTTTTTTTGAAATGCCCAATCGAGGCAATCCACATTATAATTGGCTGATGATCATTATTCTTAATGTAGGCATATGGACGAGTATCAGTGGTGATCTCTTCTTGTCTGCTAAATTCTTACCAATGGTTGGTCGTTGTTTAGAGACGATCGGAATTATTGGTTTTTTTATGTTGATCTGGCAGCGAACGAGATCTCCACAGAGACATCATCAGTAAAAGATTTCTTGTATATAAAGTGAGTTCGAAATAAAATCTTCTCAAAACATCGTCTTGAAACGAATTTGTTACTTTGAGGATTTCTCCCTCTGGTCGAAATGACACTAATGTGCGAAGATTGTGTTGCTATTTAACGTGAGGTTTGGATAAGAATCGCAGAGTTGTAATAATTACATTGAGAATACGACCTGTGAAATATGACCTAACTTGACGACGGACGACGGACCATCGACGACAGAGAGCTGTTTTGATGCATAAAACATGATTCCGATTTCGAAATCTCGTTGATGATACGGTTTTTCAGAATAAATAATGTTTATTTAATATCAGAGTATTTCTCTGTCGTCGGTGGTCGGTAGTCATAGAATAATCTAATGTAACAGCTACTTTTGT
>DATFMK010000719.1:0-2265 GCA_035267005.1 Balneolales bacterium | reverse complement strand
CTGCAGGTCCGGTTCACCATTCATCGGGTACTTGGCAGCAAATTGTTCGTAGTCCTTTTCTTCGGCATTATACCAGTCATCCAGGGCTTTTCTGGTTTTAGTTTCATCCTTTTGGATTGCAATAGCTAACATATGTGCCGCCGGGGCCGTTTTCTGGTCTTCATCATCACCAGAAGCTGTAAAGATAATCTGCACCTGCCAATTCTCATTTTCATCAATTAGTTTTTATATCTTTGGATGAGCTTTGGCGCATGGACCACAATAGGGATTACATACTTTTATGAGGGTATTCTTTGCGTTTGGATTACCAATTGTAATGCCCATATCACCCGGATCCCGGGCTACCGCCGGTTGGTGGCGGAGCATGGCTGCAAACACCTCGCCGTTATTTTTAAAGCGGGCCAGTTGATACCGGTAATCTGTACCTTTCTTTGCCTGGTAAATCGTATCCTTCGTAAATAGCCAGCCTGCCGCCGGAAGGAGAAAGGAAAGAATTCCGATTATAACGGGTTCAAAAGAACCTGTCATCGGTTGCCAAAAGGATTGATTGGTCATAAGAGCTGATACAAATTCAAGTAACAAAACAGCCTGTACACTTAGACAAAAAGTACACCATTGCCGGGCTACCTTTGCCTGGTAATATATCGAAAAAATGATGTAGGGTAGCGCTATCAAGTTGAGGATAGTTATGAAAGGTAAAAAGCTGGTTCCCGTGATCAATAAATAAAGATAGCCCCCAGTAAAGTAAATAAAACCAATATCACTCCAGGAAATATTTCCAATGACCTTGGCCGCCTTGCTACTGAGGACACTCTGGCAGTTGGTTTTCTTCCCCATCGAACAAACTTTTTGCAAAAGCGTATTCTGCTTATCGTATTCATACCATAAGAGTAACCCGGTCAGGATCATTCCTGCAAACTGTAGGATTATAACCGAAGCATAATATAACAGATCATGAGATTGTTAGACAATTAAGTTCTCAATCTGTACTAATCCCAAACACAATAAACCAAAGAAAGCGAGGGGGATGCGCAAGGTGTGCCAGGTTTCTTTTCGTCTTATCCGTTTATATTCAGCCTCTCCGCTTTCCTTTCCGGATTCGGCTAATAAAACGACCTCTTCCCACTGGTTTAAAAAAACTTCTTTTGAATATGTTTGTTCCCGATTATTCTTATCAAGATAAGTGATGGTATTTTCTGATACTTTTGTAACGGTTATAAATCGTTGCCCGCTAAAATAAGCGATAAAGGGGGCAGGCAAACTTTCCAGTTTATCAGGACTCACTTTGAGTCCCACACTCTTTACTTTCCATCGTTCCAGACTTTCGGAAATACTCAACATGCTCGGATAATCCGGGTGAGATAATAAGGTATCTTTTAAGGTAGTTAAACTTACGTTAGCTTTGAGTAACGACAAAAGTTGTGAGGTAACCTGCATTAGATTATCACCGGTTGAGGATCGGTTTAGATTAAATGAGGAAGCCATTTTTCTGATGGTTTTCGTTTTTAACTAAAAATTTTTATTTGCACCTTCCTTTGATCAATCGGAGTACTCACTTATCTCTATCATAACCTTATCTAATCTTACAGGCAAATACTTTCATTACTTATTTTTAGTACGTATTTTTTGTACGGAAAATTAGTACGTAATTTTCGCTTGGTTATTTGCAATCACTAATACAGTTTTTTAGCTCAGTCAGATTCATTCCCGTATGATAGGTAAGAAATTCATAGAGTGCTTTTTCATCATCCAAACCGACCTGCCAAGCTAATTCAAAACCGGACAGATCAGAATCTTTATCAAGTAGATCATAAATGCGTAATAACCGCGTTTTATTGATGACTTTTTTAGGACGCTCCCGACACCATTTAAAATAATGACGTGTAAACCATTCCTTAGATTTGCCATTTATTTTGTTGGCCCATTCAGAAACCGTATGGATAGATTTGAGCTATCTTATTAAGATTAAATCAGCTTTTACAAGCAATTCGGAATCCCCATTCTTCATATTATTTCTCCCCTACTAATAATAGTATCATTCAATATATTAGTTATAATGATGTAATAGGAACTTATTTGTTACATGATAAGCGATGGGTTTTACGTAATTTTACATTTAATCATTTGTCAAGGGTTTTACGGGTTTAGTAGATACTGGGAAAGAAACAGAGCTCTATTGCATTTGTTAGCCTATTTGTAAATCTCAGGAAATGGTTGGTGATTAATGAGAGTAGGTTGTTTTGGGCAAAATCAAATGGTCACAAG
>DATFMK010000718.1:0-6760 GCA_035267005.1 Balneolales bacterium | reverse complement strand
AAATAAGAAAGTCCCGACTTCGGGACTTTCACTGGCTACTTTTTTTTTAACGTTTTGGACAGATGTGAGCCATAAGCTATAAACAACGGCAGGGGATTACCACGCTTGGCACCCGGTAACGTGATTGGTGGATGGAGGTGTTTGTAGTCTGTTGGTACGTTTTTCTTACCCCCTTCCGTTCTCCCTATTCATAGGGAGAAAGCTTGCTACGAGGTGTTTCAAAGTATCGTTTGGTTTATGGTTATTGGATGTTTATTGCGTTTTGCACCCCGTTCCCTAAAGTGCGCTCATGTAATAGCAAAAGCCCTTATTAATAAACCCAAAAACCAAAACAACGTCCTGCCCGACCACGAACGGGTATCCATAAAAACGTTTTTAAGCTTTAAAGCGTGAACCCACTCCTACACCTCCCGAAAGGATTCGGGACAAGTTATCCCAGGAGAGGAGATTCTTGTTTTTCAACATTAAAGCATTCCTAATCCGTTCTTGTTAGATGCCTCAAAAACGCTTTAGAGATTCCGCCTGTCCCGATGTTTTTTTTGCGAAATGACGTCGTTTTTGTTTTTTTTACACCTATTATCCTCGTTCCCAAAGTCTCTTTGGGAACGCCTCGCAGGAAGCTCTGCTTCCATGCCAAGAAACCAATGAATTAGAAATTCTTGCGGATGTATTGGACAGCTCTGTATTGAAATGATAAAACCATTATTATTATAAATTTTATTTTATATCAAATAACTTAATTTTTTTAATAGTACAAATTGAAATTTATACTTTTTGGACAGTCGCATGACGTCTTTTACGGTTATTAATTTTTAAAATTTAAAATCTAATTTGAATTTATTACCCGTTTTTCTGTCGTCAGTTGTTCTCATATAAAATTTCTCAAATATCCGGTGATAACTAAATACTATTCTCCGGAAGACTTGATTTCTTCTGAGCCGGTGGTATGAGGTACAGCGGCTTGTCCCGCTTCATCTGAAGGGTGTTCTTTATTATCACGTCCGTTCCCCGGATTAAACAAGTTCATGACCTGCAGGAAGAGATTGGAACTGAGCCGTGACCATTGCTCTCTTGGACCCAGCGAGAGAAATCGCAGTATTTTGCGAAGTTCGATTAGCAGGTAAGGTGGATACGTGATCAGGCTGTCGCTCGAAACGATAAAATCCCAGTCGATGGGACGTTTAAATTGGATACCGTTTGCAACCATCGTATCATAAAATTCCTGAGCAACAAGTCCGTAGCCGATTGTTGTTGGATGAACCCCGTCGAGACTAAAAACACCACCTTTATAAATTCTACCATTTTCATCATCAAGACGTAAATAATCGGAGGTCAGGTGCGCATGTTTTTTATCCAAAACGAGATATCTCGTATTCTCATTCTTTTTCAGAGCGGTTACCATTTCTTCGGGAAAAGGGATGAGATAATCCGCACCCATTCTGCGATTGGCCAATTTATCGATCATACGACCAAGGGGCACTACGATCCATCCGTATTCGTTGGCGACTTCCCGGATGATCTGATTATAAGCATCGACGATGATATCCAGTTCGATGATTTCATTTTTAGTTAAATAGGGATGAATATCGGGATCAAAACTATCATCCCAAACCCAAAACCGGGTGTAGTAGTCAAAATAGCCTTGTGACTTTTGGGCTCTGTTCGCGTTTATGCCTCTGCTTACAGGTGGTATTGTGATGTGGGGCAGTGTTGCAGTAATAACTCTTTCCGCACCTAATGAACTTACTTTTTCAGCCAGTTTCCGATACAACCACTCAAAATGTTCCGGACGTGTTACTGTATGAGTTCGTTCGTAGGGTGGAACTTCGATGTGATCAGCCTCGGAATATCGAATATCCAATTCTGTTACCGCTCCAAGAACATTATTGGATCCCAAATAGACTATTAGATTCTCAATTCCACCGTTTTCAGCAAAATAACGTGCATTATCGATCATACTGTTATTTTCACAATTTTTAGAAAAACTGGGATTGAGAACTCTACGTGCCGTCGTATACATGGCGTTGCCATGCATGATATTCATTAAATTAAAACGTGGTGGATTCTTTTCGACATATTCACGACTGTGTTTCTCCGTCATGAGCCAGCTATCACTTATTGAAAATCCCCATATGGCTTGATTGTGATAAGGTATACGGCGTTCTTCATTAAGCGGGATATATTCACCATCCCAATATTTTTTAATCCGGCGTGAGGTAGAATACAAATATTTAACAGCGGAAAGGTATTCGGATGGCTTAATACTTTTCCCGTAAATATCGCAGAGTCCACGTATCAAAACTTCCAGATTAAGCGGAAGCCCGCCTTGTGAAGTGAATAGGGGTTGATCGAATGGAATGTTGTCATCCAGACTGTTTACCAGCATAGAAGGATAGTTCAGATCAGTCCGGTAGATACAACCGTTGTTGAATCCTTGTGATAAGCTGTCGCCAATTACGACAAGTCGATGTTTAGCTCTTTTTCGAAACAATGACGTATAACGCTATCTGTTGATAAATAATTGATTTAATCTATAATGTAAGCAAATATTATTCGAACTCAGAAGCAATAAATAAGTCGTAAAAATATTTAAAGCTTAAACCGTTTGTTTCTATATTAGTAACGTGTAGGTTGTTAATTATTTTATGATATTGATGGAGATTATCACGTGGATGGGCTGACTAAATGAGATTCAACAATTTTATTTTGATGATGCGTTTCCAAATATTTCGTGAAGAATGAAATGATTTTATGTAAGTACTTGTGGGGTCGAATATTAAAAGCTCCAACATGTTTTGCACCTTTTACAATCCAGATATGGGCATTGGGTTCTGATTTGATTTCACTGTAGAGCAGTTTACTATTTCTCATGGGAATAGTACGATCAGCAGTACCGGCAATAAGTAAAATCGGGCGTGGAATCCAGTGTAGAAGCGTATGATCCGGCGCAACGTTATCGGGATTCAAACCATAAAAAGCATTAAGTTCCCAAAGGATTTCCTGGGTAAAAGGAAAATCGGGTAAATTGGTCCAATGAGGCATATGTTTTGCCAAATAACGATGTAAATTGGCAAACGGGCTGTCTGCAATGACGGCGGAAATAACGGTATCTTTACCAGCTGCCAATATAGCTGTTGATGCCCCCATAGAATACCCAATGACACCTATATGTTTATATTTTAGAGATTTTGCAAAATCAACCGCACCGAGTAAATCCCTCGTTTCATATTCACCGACCGATACAATTTTACCCGGTGAATTCCCTTCATCCCTAAAATCAAACATTAATACAGAGAAACCGGCTCTATGCAGTGCAGCGGCAACAGGAAGCGTTGCTTTGATATCTGAACGATTGTCGCGATAACCATGAGCCTCAATTACAATTTTATGGGTAGCTGAATCAGCAGGAATAAGCCAGCCTTTTATTTTCAGATGATCGATCCGGGATGGAAACGTAATATCGTGATAAGCTAAATTATAAGAATCCGGCGTTTTAGTTATCGCCTTACGTTTGGGATGCGTGAGATTGTAACCGACGTAATAGGATACGACCATTGTACCTAACCAAATAATAAAGATCAGGGAAATAACGCTGATGATT
Source organism: Balneolales bacterium (assembly GCA_035267005.1). Lineage (GTDB taxonomy): Bacteria > Bacteroidota > Rhodothermia > Balneolales > DATFMH01 > DATFMH01. The sequence goes on along the minus strand of DATFMK010000718.1, from coordinate 3,159 downwards.
GCTATCTTTAATTTTTTGTTAATTTTCACTTCGAGAGAGATCTATACAAAATATGGGCTTCTTCTGTAAATGCTTATTTATATATTATAAGCAAACCGTCGACCAGGATACATTATGGGATTCTATGAAATATGATCAATAATGACAAATTATTTATTTAAGAATCTGAAAATTATGTTACCTTTAATTCCTGATCAGGGTAATTAAAACAAATCCTTAATATGAATAAAACCAATGATTATGAAAATCGGCTGGAAGAGTTTCGTAAACACCGATCGGATGTAAATGAAAAGATATTTGACCTGGATCACCTTGGTATCAAACGTTTTTTTAATATGGATACCAATACCTACCGCGATGCTGCGTTGTCATCAAAAGTAAAGGAATTGTTGGGACTTGTTGCATCAACTGTTCTTCGTTGTAATGATTGTATCGATTATCATCTCGAACAATGTGCCAACGAAGGTTATCATAAAGATGAGATCGTAGATGCACTCAATGTAGCTCTTATTGTTGGTGGCAGTATTGTTATCCCTCATCTTCGTCATGCTGTTGAAACTCTTGAAATACTGGAAGGCGAAGGAATACTGGACAATTCCTGATTTCGAATCATATTTAACTCCTTAATAAACTCAAATGAACGCGTTTTTCGATAAACTCTGTAAAACTATACCCGTATTCATTTTGATTGCTGTGTCATTATTGATAAATGTTCCTAAACTCAAAGCTCAGGAATCATTGGTAAGTCTGTCTAAAAAAGATTCAGTAAAAGCCGGAGTTGTACCGATGTTAGCCTATACTTCCGATTTAGGGCTTGTATACGGCGTTGTGGTAAGCCGGACAGATTATCGAGGAAACGCTCAGCCTTTTCGATCAAATTTTCAAACGTTACTGATAGGTTCAACGAATGGTCACATTGAATTGACAGCGAAATGGGATCATACCAATACGTTTGGTACCAATATCAGAAGTTCGATATCGCCTTACTTTGAAAGAATTTATGATGATTACTTTTTTGGTATTGGTAACAACACGAAGTTTTCCTCCTCCAAATGGAAAGGTAATTATTATCAGGTGCAGACCATTTCTTTTGGAGTGAAATACAAGGGTAGAAAACCATTATATGATCAAAATGGCAGTTTAAAGAGACTGGATTTATTGCTTTTGGCAGGTTCAGGTTACGAGGTTCCATATCCTGGTAGTGGACCCAAAATGTTTAAGAATGTGGAGCCAACCGGTTATAAGGGAGGATGGCTCAATTATGTCGGTACGGGTTTACAGTGGGAGAATCGTAATAATGAATTTCTTCCTACTCACGGTAACAAAGGATTGTTTCAATTTAAATATGCTCCAAATTTTCTACTGAGTGATTATAATATCGCCTGGTACAAAGCATCTTTCACCCAATATTTTAAATTTCACCTGATCAGAGATATTGTCGTAGCACAGAGAGTGATGTGGAATCAGGTTCTCGGTAATGCCCCATTTTGGAGAATGGCTCATTTGGGTGATGATCATACCTTGCGCGGTTATCCTTATTACCGTTTTCAGGGTAAAGCAAGCTTGATCTACAACCTGGAACTGCGCACCTGGCTGTTTTCTATCCCAAGTTTAAAAATGAGAATTGGCGGACAACTTTTTATGGATTCGGGTAAAATTTATAATAACAAAGCCAATTACCGGGATTTCTTTGGTCATTATAAGAGAACTTTCGGTTTAGGTGGAGCAATGTCTCTTTTCAACAAAGATTTCTTTGTTCGCGCTGATTTAGGCTTTTCTCCTGAGATGGCTCGAATTTATGCAGGAATAGGATACGCTTTTTAAGAAGGCTAAGCAAAATCGTTCTTTTGCCCGATATCCGCACTTTCGCGACTTCGAAATCCTTGAATCCCGAAAGCATTCGGGATGCTGCGGTTCCGAAGTTCTTCAGTCTTTGATCTTGAACAAAAGTCCTGGTTTTGCAAAGTATTCTTTAAGTTTAAACAGACTATTTGAGCAGAATTTTAGAATTATACTTTTACGGAGTTATGGATATTAAGGATAAAACGATTTTGATTACTCAAGATAAGGATGAGAGTGAAAAATTAATTGAACTATTAGAACAAGATGGAGCGGAATTCATCTTTTGTCCGCTTGAAAAATACGTATCGGTTGAAAATGATCAGATTCAGGAGACCCTTCATAATATCGATCAATTCGATAATATCCTGTATGGAAACCAAAGAAATGCCGAGTTTTTCTTTGATCATATTTATGAGGAATCGATACTTGAGAAAGTTCTCAATAGGATAAATTTCGCTCTTGATCAACAAACAGCAAATTACTTAGAAGAACGTGGGGTACCCGCAATTACCGCGGCACCAAATACGGAACCTATCGATCTTGTGGAATTAATGTTGCGATTAGGTCAGATGGGCAAAAGTTTATATCCATGTGGAAAACATTTTAAAGAAGAATTACCCGGTTTCTTGTTTGAATTGAGTATCGAATGCAAAGAATTAGAACTTTATGATAAAGTGGGTCCCTCTGAACAGGATTTGAAACGATATCGCGTTGTAGTAAATGAGAACCAACCGGATATCGTTGTATTCCATAATGCAGATTCGATACGGAGAATCAAAATTGCCTTTCCAGATTTAAAATGGGATCTAATTGATAAGATAGCTGTCAATAATAAGATAGCTAATAAAATCCAGGAAAACGGCGTGAACGTCGATCACGTCATATCATTTGAAGAAGCGGAAGGAATAAAGTAACGTGAGTTCGAAATAAAATCTTCTCAAAACAGCGTCATGAAATGAATATCTTACTTTGAAGATTTCTCCCACCGGTCGAAATGACGCGAATGGACGAAGATGATGTTGAGGTTTAAAAAACATTACTCAAAGGCGTCATCTCGGATCCGTTTTTTAGGTGAGGGATCTTAAAAACGTGGATATGTAAAAGAATAAGGCTATAATTAAACGAATTCACGTTAACCCGAATTATTCACGTAAATAATAAAAACAGCACTTATAGTATTATTAATATATAATTTGTAAATATTTAGTCATTACCCAAATTTGAGGAATCTAAAAAAGCTGCGAAATTTTCCCGTGCTCTGCGTTGAAATTAAAAATGCTTAATCAACGTACCCATGTACGTTTCAGGCACATTTTT
>DATFMK010000717.1:0-2246 GCA_035267005.1 Balneolales bacterium | reverse complement strand
ACTAAGGCGTGAGCGTAAAAACAAGATCGTTTTTCGGGCTTAGATTGCCCTTTTAACTGTCGAAAAGAAGCATTTAAGGAAAAGGCAGCTTGGTGCAACGCTAGTGGTTGCCTTTTTCTTAAACTGCCCTTTTTGGTGCCAAAAACATCCCTTTAAGCCCAAATACGGGACTATTTTTTACATACATCCTTAATTACCAAGCGTTCACCGTGGTCCGACCCTGGGGTGATGAAAATCATACTTTTTGGGGATGTAAATTTATCGAAAAATTTGTCCAAATTTATTCCAAACGTTGTAGTAATTCTAAAGTAATTGTGAGTAGAGCTATAAGTTAAAACTTTAATCAAAGAAAGCCAAATACATTTCTCATCATTTTTGAGGTTGCTAAAGATGAACATGGCAAAAACAATTGTAACATTTTGAATTCATTATAAATAATTTTTTAGCTGGACTTCCTGTGTAATTTCAGGTATTTATAAAATTGGATGATTAACCCAATTTTAGGAGGTCAAAAGATGCCTGATCACAGGATGGATACCAACGCGAAGCGCTTCAAGAGTCCCTTTAGAAAACTAGCTTATTTTTTTGAACAAAGCCGAAATCGATGGAAATCTAAATATAAAGAGACCAAGTCCAGTGTTAAGCGGCTTGAGAATAAAAACAGATATTTAAAGAAACGTAACATACAGTTAAAAGAAAAAGTGAAAAATCTTGAATCTGAACTTAATCAGATCAGGGTCAGCGAAAAGCAATTGCAACAAAGCGTGATGAAAAAAAAACGGTAAAGAAAGAAGAGTTGGGTGATATTGAAAAATTCCAGCAAACGCCGTTCTGCCACACATATTCGATCGGCCATATCCATCTATTTTTATTGTTAGTGTTATCATCATCAACCAGTTTGAGAGCCGCCAGCCGCGTCATTGAAATTGTGACATCCTTTTTTGGGCTGCCATTGTCGGTGCCATCATGGTACACGGGCCGGTTGTGGCTGCTGCGTTTGGGATACTACAAACTGACACGAACAAAGCAGAAGGCAGCTGATTGGATATGGATAATCGACCATACGATTCAATGGGGCAGCGAGAAGTGTTTGGTTATTTTAGGGCTTCGCCAAAGAGACTTACCGGTTGCAGAGACAATCCTTAATCATGAAGATGTGGAACCGATTGCCATGTTTCCTGTCACAAGTTCCAATGGTCAAATCGTTTACCAGCAATTAGAACAAGCCATTGAACATACCGGTGTGCCAAAGGAGATCATCAGTGACCATGGAAGCGATTTGAAAAAGGGAATTGAAATATTCTGCAATCAACATCCGCAGACGTGCTTCATCTATGATATCAAACATAAGGTGGCGGCTGTTTTAAAACGAGAACTTAAAGATGATAAAGACTGGAATGAATTTGTCAAACTAGCCAATGAAACCCGAAGAAAAGTTCAACAGACCTCACTGGCCGCATTGGCTCCGCCCAACCAACGGACAAAGAGTCGGTATATGAATGTGGATAAGTTAGTCAAATGGGCCATGGAAATCCTTTGTTTTTTGGATCAGCAACAACTTAGCGCCAACGAACATTTTGATCCGCAGCAAATTGAAGCAAAACTGAGTTGGTTAGCTGAATTTAGACAGCCGCTTTTGGAATGGCAGGAAATGATGCAGATTGTCGAGCTAGCCGAAAGCTTTATAAAGTTTAATGGGATATACCGCGATTGTCATATTGATTTAATGCAAGTAGAAGGTTTTGTAGCACACACAAAAAGAACAAAAAGACTGCGCGAAGAGCTACTTAACTTTATTGCGCAACAATCTCAACTGGCAAAGCCAAATGAGAGATTACTTGGTAGTAGCGAAGTGATTGAATCGGTCATCGGCAAGTTAAAAAATATGGAATCTGATCAGAACAAGAGTGGCTTCACCGGTTTGCTCCTATCGCTTGCGGCAATGGTATCAAAAACAACTGAGGATGTTATTCATAAAGCAATGGAATCGGTTCCAACAAAAAGAGTCCATGAATGGATCAAGGAAAACATTGGTAAGTCGGTGCAATCGAAAAGAAAAGAAGTATTTCGTTCGGCTAGAAAAGCGGAACAAAAATGGGATGAAATTCAGTGGGTGTTTGAATGACTATTTTCACCATCTCAGCCAAGACCCCGCTGAAGCCGGCAGTTGCCGGTATCGTTATGGCCGGCGTAGCGATCCTCCAAACAATTCGTTTGACTCAAAATATCAAGTCTGATACTAAAAA
>DATFMK010000716.1:0-8478 GCA_035267005.1 Balneolales bacterium | reverse complement strand
GATGAGCTCGATCCCTCTGAGAAAATCCTGGTGGAGAAAAAGATGAGGGAGGATCCAAATGTATTGATCGAGATTGAGAGTTTACGAAGCACCCTGAAAAAACTGGATGCCCTGCCTTTTAAAAATCCACCGGGTGATGTTGTGGATCGTGTTTGTCAGATAGCACGGGAAAGAAAAGTAAATGCTACCAAACCTATTCCATTAATGAATAGTTTTGGAAGTAATGCCCGGTATTGGGGTGCCGCCGCTGCTATCGTTCTTAGCTTTTCAGTAGGGACCTATTTTCTGTTCAGTAACAACAGCCAGCCTGCAAATCTTAATGCAGCAGCAAATACAGAGGTAACCACGCAAAAAAGCAATCAGGCAAACAGTAACGTACAGCCTTGGGTCGATCACAATAATATTTTATATATCCAGGCAAATAATACTTCAGCTGGTAATTCATCATTGGCGAGTCAGGCTGCAACAAGTTCGACAGACAGCGTATTTATGCAGAGCATGAAAAAATTAACGCCGTTAAATGGAACGATGCTGAATGCGCAAAAACCTTTAGATTTACATCTCGCAAGCGACAAACAGGAGTAATTGATAAATTAACTGATACGAATATTCTTTTTAGAAATTGAAAGAAGGTCCAGGAAGCATTATAATTGAATATGAAAAACATGCTTCGATGGACCTTTTTTTTATTCCTATTTATACCCGTCTTTGCGATGGGACAGGTGCAGCGTGGCTGGATTCCGGTCAAAGTCACAAAATCAAATGAAAAAGTTGTAACTCCCTTATCGGCAACGAGTTCAGCTACACTTGCGGATACCATATTTTATGCTTCTCCAGATACATTTAAAGCGTATACTTCACGTTTTGGTCAGGGCGTAACTACCGGCGTTTTTTTTACAGTGCCCTCCAATTTATACCCAATTAAAATTAAACGACTGATTGTTAAATTTTATGGGGGAAGAACCGATACCATTGGTGCGCTTAATGCGGCTATTATCAAAGCCTTATTATGGGAAAATGTCACAACATCACAAAATATTAACAGTATACATTTGAAAACGGAATCACCTACTCAAACCATTTCGGTACCTGTTGAACAAATACGTCAGCAGGATTTTTCATTTGAAGATACCAGTGAAGTACAAAACCCATTAAATTTTGCTGTTGGTATACGTTATACGTCCTCATCTGATACCATAAAGGCCGTTAGTCCGGTATTCGGATATCCTCCTAATAAATATAACGATTTTTATATAGACAGCGTGTTGTCAGGTACTTCCGACAAACCGGTATATTATGATCATCAAAGCTATTGGTCGCAACCAGACAGTATCGGAAATATGTCGGCTTATCTGATCGTAGATGTTGACACTTCCGGAATGGCAACAGGTATAACCGAAGAGCGATGGCATTTTCCTGATAGCCGTAAAATAATAAGTAATTATCCGAATCCCTTTAATCCGCAAACCATAATTACCATAAGTAGTCCGTATAATGGACGTGGATCTATTATTATTTATAATATATTAGGTAACAAGGTATATGAGAAGAACACATTTTTGCGAAGAGGCGAACAGTTTAAATTCAATTGGGAGCCCAAAAGTAATGCTACAGGGATCTATTTTGTAGCTTTGCATATAAAAAATGATCGTTTCTTTCACAAAATGATCTATTTGAAATGATTTGAATGAATTTATTATTAATTTTTGTATACCTAACCCCATCGTTTTATATTTCGCAATGACTCGATGATTTAATTTCATAATTATTAAACTAAATTCGCATGGGCAAAGTTATTTCCATAGCTAACCAAAAAGGGGGCGTTGGAAAAACCACGACGGCCATTAATTTAGCAGCCAGTTTGGCAGCCGTTGAACATCCGACATTATTAATTGATACGGATCCACAAAGTAATTCAACAAGTGGATTAGGTATCGAATCTGCAACCGTAACCAATTCAATTTACGAAGTGTTGGTTGGCGGAGTAGATGTAAAGAATGCCATTAGAAGTACCGAATCAACCTATTTAGATCTGATACCATCCCACATCAATCTGGTTGGTGCGGAAATTGAAATGATTGACCGGGAAAACCGTGAGAAGATATTAGCAAAAGCGATTAAGGACATACGCGATTCCTATGATTTTGTCATTATTGATTGTCCGCCTTCACTTGGCTTATTAACCATAAATTCATTAACCGCTTCCGATTCTATTGTTATTCCAGTTCAATGCGAGTATTTTGCACTTGAAGGACTCGGACAGTTGCTGAACACGATCAAAATCGTGCGACAACATCTGAATCAGAGCCTGGAGATTGAGGGGGTTTTGTTAACGATGTATGATAATCGCACCCGTTTGTCCAATCAGGTAGCTCAGGAAGTAAAACGGTATTTTAATGACAGGGTGTTTGAAACGGTAGTAGCCAGAAATGTCAGACTGGCCGAAGCCCCAAGTTTTGGAAAACCCGTGTTAATGTACGATTCGGTAAGTATAGGCGCTAAAAATTATCTCTCGTTAGCGCGTGAAGTTATCATGCGAAATAAAAAAATGTTTAAAAATAGTCCTATTTTTGCCTCCACAGAATCAGAGACGGATACGGAATAAGAAATTGAATCATTATGGCTAAGAGGAAAGCACTTGGCAGAGGATTGGGAGCCTTCTTCCCGGATATGGATCAGAATGAAGGACAGAAAAAATCCGGTAACGAAGAAACCGGTAATAATCCATATATAGAATCTCAGGAAAAGGTCAATGTTATACTGAATATACCGGTTACCAACATTCGTCCTAATCCCAATCAGCCAAGAAAAGAATTTGACGATTTTAAGCTACAGGAATTATCCGATTCTATTCAGATGCACGGATTAATTCAGCCCATTACTGTGCGTTATATCGGGGAAGACCGGTACGAATTGGTAAGTGGAGAACGTCGTCTCAGAGCCTGCAAAATGGCCGGAATGGAGGCGGTACCATCGTTTATCAGGGAGGTGAATGATGAAAATTCTTTAGCTTTTGCATTAATTGAAAATGTTCAGAGAGAAGAACTGAATCCTATTGAAATTGCCCTGGGATATCAGCGTTTAATTGATGAATGTGATTATACGCAGGAAGTTGTAGCAAAAAAAGTGGGGAAAAACCGAAGTACAGTCGCCAATATGCTGCGTCTGCTGAATCTGCCCGCTAATATTCAGAAAGCTCTGAGGGATGCTAAGATAACAACAGGACACGCTCGTGCGTTAATAACCATAGAAGATTCGGAGTTGCAGCAAAAGATTCTTCAGAAGACTATTGAAGAAGATTTTTCGGTTAGGCAAATCGAAGATGAAGTTCGAAAAGCCACCAATCGTAAGAAAAAAAGCAGAAGGAAACAGTTATCTGAAAAAGATCAGCATGATATTGAATTGCAGGAAATATCAAAACGATTACGCAGTAAATTCAGTACAAAGGTTCAAATAAAGAAGAAAAACGTTGGAGGCGAAATACGAATTGAATATTATTCAGATGAAGACTTGGATCGCCTCATTCAAATTTTTGAGTCTTATTCCTAAATGGAACAAAGGTTTTACCTCTATTCTTATTTTAGGTTTGTGTTTGGGGACTCAAACTTGCTTTGCGCAAAATATCCCTGCTATCGGCTCTAAAAGAGATACTTCATCAGCCTCTGCTCATATAAGACCAACACATCGCGATACCGTACCAAGTCCAAAAAGTGTATTACTTAAATCGGCAATTATTCCGGGTTGGGGGCAGGCTGTTAATAAACAGTATTGGAAGATTCCGATTATTTATGGTGCGTTGGCCGGGTTGGCATATTTTAGTTCCTATATGACGCAACGATATCATGATTACAGAGCGGCTTACTATAATTCCGTAAGTACTCATACTGATCAGCGTTTTGGTAAAACTCCGGCATATTTGATCGGACAATCTCCCAAGGCCTTGCAATATTATAGAAATTATTATAGAAACCATCGGGATATGGTTTATTTAGGGATCGGTCTTGCATATGGCTTGAATATTTTGGATGCATACATATATGCGCAAATGCGCGATTTTAATGTAAGTAACGATCTAAGTGTTAGAACAACTGTTGGTCCGCAGCAAGTCGGTCCCTATCAGGCTTTGTCTTTGAAATTAACTTTTCATTTTGCAAGGCCATGAAGAATTTATAAGATAAATGATAGAAAAATATGGAAGAAACATTTGAAGAAAATAATGGGAAACCCATGAGTATTCCGGATAAATATCATGAGGATATATCGAATGATATCTGGAGTGTATTTAAGATAATGGGAGAATTTGTAGAAGGTTATGACCGGCTGTTGAAAATCGGTCCATGTGTCTCTATTTTTGGATCTTCACGTTTAAAGCCGGGAGATCAGTATTATGAAATGGCCATTGAAACCGCTTTTAAACTGACTAAAATTGGTTTTGGTATTATAACCGGTGGCGGACCCGGCATCATGGAAGCTGGAAATAAAGGAGCACGAAAAGGGAATGGGAAATCAGTCGGATTAAATATCAAATTACCTTACGAAGAAATTCCAAATAATTATATTGATGCTGATTTTACGATAAATTTCAATTATTTTTTTGCACGTAAAGTAATGTTCGTAAAATATGCACAGGGGTTTGTCGTTTTTCCAGGAGGTTTTGGAACATTAGATGAATTTTTTGAAGCTTTAAACTTGATTCAAACCCAAAAGATTTCCAGATTCCCTGTAATTCTTATTGGTAAGAGTTATTGGGCCGGTTTAATGGACTGGATCAGGAATACGTTAATGGAGTATGGGACTGTATCCGAAGTGGATATGGATTTATTTCATTTAACAGATGATATTGACGAAGCCATTGCTCTCATTAAGAAGTTTTATGAAGAACATGAATTAAGTCCTAATTTTTAGTAAATATTTCAGGTTAAAGAAAATAATTTAAATCAAATTTTAGAAAGTTTACTTTCTTTAATATCTTTATAGGATAATATTTATTTTCTTGAACTCGTTATTTTAGTGTAAATCGTAATCAAATATTGGTAAATATGAGGTTCCTAAGTCGTTTCCTACTTGCAGTAGGCTTAATCATTGCTACCGTCGGGGTGGCTCAACAAGCTCAGGCACAGTCTAAGACTGATGCTGTTAAGGCTTTTAATGCAGCATTTAAAATGTCACAGAATGGTCAGATTAAACAGGCTATTCAAAAATTTGAAGATACTATTCAACTATGCGATAAAGTTGGAAAATCTGCGGCTGACATTAAGAAAAAGGCAGAACAGCAATTGCCACCTCTTAATTACAGGTTAGCTGCACAATATTACAAGCAGAAAAATATAGCTGCTTCTGTTAAACAATTTGAAAAAACGTACCAAATTGCTAAAAAGTACGGTAACAATAATATAGCCAAGCGCAGTAAGGAAAATGTGCCGAAACTATATTACTTTCAGGGAAATAGCGCATATCAACAAGGCAATTATCAGGCTGCTTTAAAAGCTTATGATAATGCCATCCAAAAAGATCCTCAGTATGCAAAAGCGTATTATCAAAAAGGTTTGACATACATGAAAATGGATAAAAGCTCCGATGCTACCCATTTGCAAGTTGCACTTAAAATGTGGGATCAGGCTATTTCCATTGGTAAAAAAGCCGATGATGGTGTGACTGTGCGTCATGCTAAACAAGCCGCAAGCGGATTTCTCGTATATAAAGGTGCTAATGCTTCTCAGCATAAACATTATTCAGAAGGAATTAAGCTATTAAAGAAATCCTTAAATTATAACAACACTAATCCAAATGCTTATTATCGTTTAGCTCAGGCTTATAATAATATTGAAAAGTATCACGAAGCCATTCAAAATGCTAAAACCGCTTTGAAATATGAAAAAGGCGGTAAAACTGATAAAGCTAAAATTTGGTTTGAACTTGGTTCGGCTTATCAGAAATTGAACGATAAAGATCAAGCATGTAAAGCTTTTCAAAATTCTGCTTATGGTTCTTTCAAAGCAAGTGCAGATCACGCTATGAAATATGAGTTAAAGTGTAAGTCGGCTACGGCGAGTAAATAAAATTTAATTCATCATACTTTTAGAGATATTAAGAAAGCCTTCAATATTTATTGAAGGCTTTCTTATATATACTCAATTTTTTTGGGAATAAAATTTTATCCTTAATTAGCTTTAGCTTATTTTGGCATAATTCGTTAAGTGGGCAAATTAGGATTAAATATGAAATTGTGGAGCCAAATTGCTTGTTATTAAAACAGTATTTAAAAAAAAGAGCTCATAAACCAAATGAATAGAATGTCTGATAATCTAGACCAACTTTGTGTAAATACTATTAGAACGTTATCTATTGACGCCGTTCAAAAAGCAAAATGCGGACATCCCGGAATGCCCATGGGAATGGCTGATGCCGCTTATGTCTTATGGACCAAATTCTTACGTCATAATCCCAAAGATCCGGAATGGTTCGATCGTGATCGATTCATCCTGTCTGCCGGTCATGGATCAATGTTACTTTACAGTTTATTATATCTCACGGGATATGATTTGACATTGGAAGATTTGAAAAATTTTCGTCAATGGGGAAGTAAAACGCCGGGCCACCCGGAATATCGCTTGACTGCAGGAGTTGAAACGACGACTGGCCCACTTGGTCAGGGTCTTGCGAATGGTGTAGGTATGGCCATGGTTGAAGCCCATCTTGCTGAAAGATTTAACAAACCTGATCATATCGTTATTGACCATTATACTTATGGTATTGTAAGTGATGGAGATCTTATGGAAGGAATCTCCCACGAGGCCGCATCTCTTGCCGGTCACTTGAAACTTGGCAAAATAGTTTATTTATACGATGATAATAACATTTCCATCGAAGGCAACACCGATCTGGCTTTTACTGAAGATGTAGTGAAACGTTTTGAAGCTTATGGATGGCACACTCAGCGAATTGATGGCCATAACCGGGAAGAGATCACAAAAGCAATTACCGAAGCACGTAATGTGGTCGATAAACCCTCGATAATAGCTTGCCGAACCCATATTGGATATGGAAGCCCCCATAAACAAGATAAAGCTTCTTCACATGGAGCAGCATTGGGTGAAGATGAGGTCGCATTGACAAAAGAGGCACTCAATTGGGATCCCAACAAATTTTTCTACGTCCCGGATGAGGTAAAATCATTTTTTGAAGAAGCTGTGCCACGTGGTCGGGAATGGCAATCAGAATGGAGAATGAGTATTGAAAATTATCGAAATGTCTATTCTGATGACGCAAAAAAATTCGACCAATATTTAAATAAAAATTTGCCTGATGGATGGGAACAAAATCTGCCTGTTTTTAAACAAAGTGATTCCGGCATGGCTACAAGAAAAGCATCCGGCAGTGTATTAAACGCTATAGCTGACGCGATCCCTAATTTAGTTGGTGGTTCAGCTGATTTATCACCGAGTACTAAAACAATACTGGAAAATGCACCGAGTTTTAGTGAAACTAAATATAACGGCCGTAACTTTCATTTCGGCGTAAGAGAGCATGCTATGACCGCCGCCTTGAACGGTATGGTAATGCACGGTGGAGTCATTCCTTACGGTGGAACTTTCCTGATATTTTCCGATTACAGCCGTCCCGCTATACGTTTAGCTGCGTTGTCGAAAATAAATCCAATTTTTGTCTTTACTCATGATAGCATAGGATTGGGAGAAGACGGACCAACACATCAGCCGATTGAACACTTAATGGCTTTAAGAGCTATTCCCGGAGTTACTGTTATGCGACCTGCTGATGCTAATGAAGTCACCTACGCGTGGAAATATGCGCTTGAACATAAGGGTGGACCTACAGCTCTGATCTTTACACGGCAAAATGTTCCTGTTTATGAAAGGAATGAAAAGAATCATGCTAAAAATGTAGAAAAAGGTGCTTATATCTTGATCGATTCTGAAAAAGATACCCCGGATGTCATTTTAATGGGTACCGGATCTGAAGTCCAGATTGCCGTTGAAACGCGTGAAATCCTTGCTGAGAAAGGAATTGATGCACGAGTAGTTAGTATGCCGAGCTGGGAGATTTTCAACGCTCAGAATAAAGAATATAGAGATTCGGTTCTTCCTCCTAACGTTAAAGCCCGTGTTTCGGTTGAAGCCGGCTCACCTCAAGGCTGGGAAAAATGGGTCGGATGCGATGGCCGTATTCTTGGTATCAATCGTTTTGGTGCATCAGCTCCATACAAGAAAATTTACCAGGAATTTGGTCTGACTGCGGAACATATGGCTGATGCTGCACTTTCATGTATTAAAACGGAAGGTGCCGCTAAAACAAGTTGATTAATATTTCATTCCAAATTTACAGATGGAAGATTAATTACGGTGAATGCAGGTAAAGGTAATATCATCTATCTGCTGTTCTTCACCGATGAATAATTCCAGTGAGGACTGAATTTTGGATATCAATGTTTTAGCATCCAATTCACCATAAATATCAACA
>DATFMK010000715.1:0-8422 GCA_035267005.1 Balneolales bacterium | reverse complement strand
TGCCAGGGATGTTTTAACAAGTATCGTAAACTCGCCCTCCATTTTGTTGAAATCACAAAAGCTCCTCCAATTTTTCAGGATGTAATTGACCTTCCCTGAGGACAAATATACGGTCGGCCAACTTCGCAATTTCACGGCTGTGTGTTGCCATAATAAGTGTTTTTGTTTTTTCCTTGGTTAAATCATGTAATAAAGAAATGACCTTTTCGCTTGTATGTACGTCTAAATTACCCGTAGGCTCATCAGCAATGATAAGCATTGGATTGTGGACAAGAGCTCTGGCAATGGCTATGCGCTGTTGTTCACCACCTGATAATTTATCGGGATAGCTATCTAAACGATCCTCCATATCTACTTTTCGCAATAATTCCCGAACTTTTTCTAAGGACTCTTCAGTAAGCTTCCCATTGAGTTCCAGTGGCAATAATAGATTTTCTTCGACGGTAAGCGTAGGAATCAAATTGAAAAACTGAAACACAAATCCGAGATGTTTTCTTCGGAATAGGGTACGCTCATTTTCAGACATCTCATTGATAGATCGGTCGTTTATCGTTATGGTACCTCTGTCGGGAATATCCATACCACCCAATAAATTTAGGATGGTTGATTTACCCGAACCGCTGCGTCCTAATAAAACTATTATTTCTCCTTTCTGAACGGTCAGATCAATTCCATTAACGACTTGGCGAAGCGTCTCCCCTTCCGTATATGTTTTAACGACATTGTGTAACTCGATAAAAACATCATTGCTCATGCGCTTAGTGTCATTTTTGCCTTTCTTTGCAAGTGATTGCTTCATATTTACACATTAAAATTATTTGATTTTCGAAAAAATACTCACTAAAATCATGACCATTTCGTTATAGTGAACAGAAAACACAAAGATAATATCTTCAGTTCATTTTAAACGAAATTTATGAAATGAAGATTATTCTTTAGAAGGCTTTGCAAAACCAGGTATTTTGTTCAATATCGAAGCCTGAGCGACTTCGGAACCGCAGCATCCCGAATGCTTTCGGGATTCGAGGATTTCGAAGTCGTGAAAATGCACATATTGGGCAAAAGGACGGTTTTACATAGGATTCCTTTATGATATATTTTTGATTCAATTTTTCGACTGAAAAATTCGTATATTAATTCATTGTTATTTACCAATAACATTAACATTAACATTAAATATTCATTAACCTTATTGTCTTTATGAGACTTGAAGTTGGCGACCTGGCTCCCGACTTTACCCTTCCTTCAACAGCAGGGAAGAATTTCACATTAAGTGAAGCCTTAGAAAGTAATAATCAAAACATCATTCTATTCTTTTATCCTGGTGATTTTAGTACGCTTTGCACATGGGAAGCGTGTAACTTCCGGGATGAATTTGAACCTTTCAGGGAGCTCAAAGCCGAAGTTATCGGCATCAGTACCGATAATATGAAGTCACACAGACGTTTTAAAAAGGCTCATAACCTTCCTTATCAATTGCTGTCTGATCCAGCCGGTGATGTGTGTAAATTATATGGTGCGTATCGACCATTATTAGGACAAGCAAGCAGAATGACTTTTGTAATTGATCCGGAATTGAAAATCAGGACTATTTATGACGGTATCTTCCGTACCGACAAACATGTTGATAATGCTAAAAAAGCCATGCAAGAATTAGAAAATGATCCCAATGGATTAATCTACAAGACCGCATAATCGATATAATTTCCGACCTTACCTTTCAAAATTATTCCGTGTCAGAATACATAATGGAATGGGTATGTCTGATTTATTAAATATTGACGTATACATTCATTCCCAATTCGTCAGCAATCTCCATCATCTTCTGCCATGATTGCAGATTACGTTATACGCCTCCAAAAATAAGTATTTGATCTTGTTCTACAATTCCAAGATCCAATATGAATCTGTTTTTTTGAATCATTGCTGCATTTCATAAGATAATTCTTTTTCAGACCGTTCGGACGATTTTTGTTTCTTTATAAAATAAGGAATGAGAAAACCCATGAAACACAAAATACTGCCATATATATTCACCGCTAATAATTCTGCATACTTACCAGTTGATACAAATAATTCCGCTGGCAATGAATTGGTCAACAATAAAATACCTGATGCAAAACCTATTATCATTGATAAATAAAATGAGATTTTTGGAGCATCGAGACTCCAAAAAAGGAAAATGGGTGCGAGTCCGATGACCATAGTCCCGCTGATTGTTGTTGCTGATAATATCGCCGGCGATAATAACAAAGGAAGCGACCCTAAAACAGCAATAATGATCATCGCCCAGCGACCTTTATCCAATCGGGGAAGTTTATTCGGACTAATATCAACGACACTTAGTTTTGCGACAGACGAAAATGTTGAATCAAGTGTTGAAGCCGCCGATGTAATCATGATCACATTTATAATTAACATTAATCCGGCTCCCAAACTATGAGATACATCCACAGCAGCATTATTTCCTGAAATATTATGTAAACGGGCATAAATACCAACAAAACTAAACAAAAGAATACAAACAAAGCCGATAAGAGCAGACGCTGCAAAACTCCATAGTGTCTTTTTTTCTTCACTAATAAAACCGCGATCAGTTAAAACCGGATCATGGAATGGGTAACTGAAGATTTGAATAAATGCTACAAAGCATAAATTTAATCCGGTTGCCATGGTCCATTTTCCTGTATGAACATAATTAGAGATATCGTTCGTAGAAGGCATTAATACTTTCAAAACGATAAATAATAATACAGCAAAAGCCCCCATTTGAATCATATCAGTTACCAAAGAACTTCGAAATCCACCTTTCAAGGAATAAGCGAGAGTGAGTCCCGTAAAAATTACAATTGCCGATATATTTCCTATGCTTCCCCTGGGACCAAAATAGGCACCGATAACTGCCGTATTTGACCAAACTTCGTTAAAAAGTCTAAATCCAATCACTAATGAGAAAATAATGACCGCCGCTTTGCCATATCTGGAGTATAAAAACTCATGAATACTCCCAAAATTCCCTTTCATCCGCATCCGGTAAATAATCCAACCGGCAACTAAAAATGATCCATAATAAATGGCGTAAGCCAAACCGCCAATAAAACCGAAAGCCTGACCCAAATTGGCGGCATTGGTCACCGATTTTGCAAAAATCCAGGAAATCACAAGACTTGATGTCAGCATCCAGAATCCGGGTTCGGTCCGGTTCTCTGATTTTCCTTTAAAAAAGCCTTCAATAGAATGTGAAATCGGCGAAATAAAATATAAAATGGCACTGGTCCCCAATACCAAAAGCCATTGGTAGACCGTAATTCTCGACATAACTTAATTCCGAATGATTTAATATTAAAATGAGTAAAGTCTCATATTAAATGAATAAACCTGAAGGTCAAGGCATATACCAAAATTAATATATAGAATTGTATAGAAAATGTTATTTAGTTCATGAAATTGACCATAAAAAAAGATTATCCCCAAATCTGGATAATCTGAAAAAGCTTTCTTTTTTGGAGTAACTTCAGGTATAGACCTAAGAAGAGCTTTTTATTTTTGGTCTTTAATTACTTTAATTCGTTCGATTAGCTCATCAAAATCCAGGGGTTTTATGAAATAGCCGGCAGCTCCTTCATTAATTGTTTTAATGGCTGTATCTGTTTCAGAATAGGCTGTAATGATGATAGTACGGGTAGCCGGTGAAAGTTTTCTCACTTCTTCAAATAACTCAAGACCATTCATAACAGGCATATGAATATCAGTTATCAGAATATCGATGGCATTCTTTTTAAATATATCCAAGGCTATTTTACCATTAGCAGCCGTTAAGCAGATAAATCCCTCATCTTCTAAAACCATCGAAAGTGATTCCCGTATGGCCTGTTCATCGTCTACTATTAATACCGTACCCTTAGTCATATTATAATCTCCTCATACAAAACCCTTAACAGGTCATTCTATATGATTTGCTTTGTGCCATATTATTATTTACGTGAATATTTAATGTTCAATCGGTGGAGAATGTGACTATTGAGATTTATGACAAATCTTGCGTATAAATTCAATAAAAAACTCAGTAGCGCCCCCCTTGATAAATAATTTAAATCTCTTGATATCGGGGTCTATTTCTACTTCGTATTATGTCTCTCTATTCTTCGATGAATTAACATCTCTCTTATTTATTCTCATTAAATAGTTTATTTTTGCGTCTTCTTGAAATATTCTCAAATATTCCCATCCAATAAGTAACGTATTGTGATAAATATTTTGTCAACGCTAAGCCATTCAATCCCGTAGTAGTCATTTTGTTGAAGAAGGACCCGGCCTAAAAGCTGCCGAAACCATCATCAATTATGTTTAAATTGATTCTTCGATAATACTTCCGTTGCTTATTTCAACCAAAACGGAGTTTATCGATGCTTTGATTATTACTACTTATTATATTTTGTTTTTCTATTGATAAGTCCTTTTTCCAAAACATTGTTTTAATCCGGCTTATTCGATCTAAACTGATTTAGCAACAATAATTTATATAGACATCGCTTATAAGGACTGATCAACAATAGTTGATTTTAACAATTCAAAAAATTCAAAGATCTGTTTTATTTAGTTACAATTCGCGTACCAACTTTTGATATTGAAATCATTTTTTTGAAAAATAATTTTAATATGCTCTCTCAAGTTGTTTTACCGGCATTTTAACAGCATTTATTCTTCGATCTTTGTAAAACTAAAATCTGTTTTTAAAGATGAGACCTGTTTTCTTGCAAGATTGCAAGAGTTACGATCTTGCAATCATGCAATACTGCATTGTAGCTATCAATACCTTATGATCTAACTGGTACTTTATCAAAATGATCAGATTTCGTAAATCAATAAAATTGTAGTCAAACTCCCCGCTTACAAGTAAGTAGACTCCCCTGTTGAGTTTTTTTTAAATAAAATTTTATTTGAAATGACAATTCTGGAATGATCCTTGCAACCATTCTAAGTAACAAATGAAAAATTTAAATTCGTTATCATTACTATTTCAAAACAGGAGATCTTAAGATGTTTAAAAAAAGTTTTTTCACTATAGGCTTGATGCTTGTCCTTGGCTTAAGCACTAATTTATTTGCACAACAATCAGACACGGTGCAGTTTACTATTCAACCAACGAGTAAAATAAAAGTCGATGGTAACTCTACCTTACATAAATGGAGTGCCGATGCTAAAGATGCTAGTGGATATTTCAATATTCCTTCCAGCTTAGTAAAAAATGCTAAAGTAGGTGATCAATTTACAGATGCAAAAGTTACTATTCCGGCAAAGAAATTAGACAGTGGTGAAGGTGGAATGAACAAGAAAATTTATGGAGCCATTAAAGTTAAAAAATATCCAAACATTACTTATTCATTAAGTTCTGCAAAAGTTGTTTCCGTTAACGACACCTCGTTTACGCTCGATACCAACGGAAATCT
This sequence comes from Balneolales bacterium, assembly GCA_035267005.1. GTDB lineage: Bacteria > Bacteroidota > Rhodothermia > Balneolales > DATFMH01 > DATFMH01. The sequence goes on along the minus strand of DATFMK010000715.1, from coordinate 2,972 downwards.
GACCATACATGGAACCACCAAACCTATTGAAATGAAAGTTAGTGCTGCCAAAAAAGCTGACGGTAGTATCCATTTCACAGGAAGCAAAGACATGAAGATGTCGACATTTGGTGTTAAACCTCCGACAGCACTCTTTGGAACCATCAAATCAGATGATGAAATTACTGTAAATTTCAATGTCGTTGCCAAAGAAGCTCCGGCATCAGTAATGAGTAATTAAATTAGTTTAAAATTCACAAATATTAGCATTATATAACTATATATTTATTAATTATATGCCAATATACTTGTAATTGTTTTCGTTACTATCAGGGAGCATTAATGTGAATTTATGACAAAATTGAGTAAAATATTGATATCACTTTTCATTGTATTGGCTGTTGTATTGCCTACCTTAACATGCAACGCGCAACCGATACAAAACGGCCGATATTACGTTCAGGACGGTAGCAAAATATGGATTGATGGAAAAACAACAGTTAATAATTTTAGTTGTTCCTCAAAAAATGTAAATGGCTACGGAGTCCTGGTTGATACGGCGCAATCTATGAGAACCTCACTTCCTACAACATACCACAAAACAAAAGTTCATGTTACATTACCAGTTAATACAATGGATTGTGGTAAAAAGAGAATGAATAAGGATATGTATCATGCTATGAAGGCACAGAAATATCCTTCTATTAAATACGATTTGCTCAACGTCAAAAATTTCACAAAATCCGATACATCCAGTAAATGGTTTACTGTTAATACAACCGGTCAATTAACAATTGCCGGTAAATCGAGAGTAATACACATGACTGTTGACGGCCATATGCTCCCTGATGGTCGTTTTCATGTAGAAGGGCAAAAAAATCTTGACATGACAAGTTTCGGTATTGATCCTCCTTCACCTTTCTGGGGATTAATCAAGACGAAAGATGAAATCACTGTTCATTTTGATCTGTATGTCGCTCAAAGCAATCTGACAGACGAACATAACGATAAATATTAGCGTGAGATTTAGCTAAGATTTAAATCATATAACCTTACTCACTATCATTTTGTATTTCCAGCTTTGCCATTTTTCGAGATAAGGTTGATGGGTCGATACCCATAATTTTTGCCGCTTCCGATCGATTCCAGTCCGTTCTGTTTAAAACATTCTTTATATGATTTCGCTCATATGCTGCAATGGCATCATTCAGGTTATCGGTATCCGATAATATAACGGAATCTTTTTTTATATTAGTGATAGAGGCAGGTAAATCTGCCGGCGTGATGTAATCATCATCGGTTAACAAAACGGCTCGTTCGATAACATTTTCAAGTTCACGAACCTGCCCCTTCCACTTATACAACATCAGTATTTTCATCGCCTCATTATTAGCCCCTTTGACCTCGCGATGAAATTCATGATTATATTTATCAATAAAATGACGAACCAGTAATGGAATATCTTCTTTACGCTCACTCAGCTCCGGTACTTTCAATTCGATAATATTGATTCGGTAATACAGATCTTCACGAAATCGTCCTTCTTCCACTTCATGCTCTAAATTTTTATTCGTGGCGGAAATCAAACGAACATCTACATTGATCGCTGAATTTGCTCCTAATGGTCGGATTTCTTTTTCCTGTATAGCCCGGAGTAATTTGACCTGAACATTTTCCGGCAAATCGCCGATTTCATCTAAAAATAATGTGCCACCACTTGCCGCTTTGAAAACCCCATCCTTATTTTTATCCGCGCCGCTAAAGGCTCCTTTACGATAACCAAATAATTCAGATTCAAAGAGATTTTCAGGAATAGCTCCACAGTTGACAGGTATAAACGGTTTATCACCACGATCACTATCCGCATGTATGGCCCGGGCAATCAATTCCTTACCCGTACCACTTCGTCCGGTGATCAAAACACTTGTATTCGCTTTACCCACGCGTTTGATCATTCGGTAAAGCTCTTTCATCGCAGGACTTTCGCCGATGATAAAATTAAAGTTATAATTCTGATTGATCTGATCGCGCAGAAATTTATTTTCGTATTCCAGTTCCTTATGGCGCATCAGGTGTTTGATACGCAATAGGACTTCATCAAAATCGAGTGGTTTTAACAGATAATCGGAAGCACCGCTGCGCAGAGATTCCACAGCTGTTTGTACCGTTGCATAAGCCGTAATTAAGATAATTAATGTTTTCGGAGAGACTTCTTTGGTACGTTTGAGAAGCTCCATTCCATCAATTTTGGGCATACGGATATCGGTGATCAAAATATCGATATCATCATTCATCAGGATATCAAGCGCTTTCTCACCATCACCAGCCGTTATACATTGATATCCTTCATCCTGAAGTATCAATGACAATGATTCTCTTATCTCAACTTCATCATCTGCTATAAGAATTGTTCCGTTCATAAATCAGTATTATTGAGAGGTAATTCTATAATAAAAGTTGTTCCTTCATTTTTTGCTGAATCCACCCGAATATAACCATTCAAACGTGAAATAATACCATGGCTTACGGAAAGTCCTAAGCCCGTGCCTTTTCCGACCTTTTTAGTAGTGAAAAATGGCTCAAATATTTTGCCTTTAATATCTTTAGAAATACCTGGTCCATTATCACTTACTTTAATTTTAACAAATTTGGTATCCTTTTCAGTAGAGATCGTTATTCTCTTATCTTTAGTGTTCTGGATAGCGTCCACAGCATTCAACAATAAATTAACGATAACCTGATTAATATGATCAGGAACACAATTAATTCTGGGTAGTCTTTTATCGAATTGCAGATCAAAAGTTACATCACGACACCGAGCATCATGTTTTAATAATCCTACTGACGATTCTATGACTTCATTAATTTGTGTTTGTGTTGCTCTGGCAATGGAGGGACGTGAAAAGTCTACCAAATCCCGAACAATTTTTGTGATTCTATCGATATGCTCACGAACTTTTCCAAGATTATCTTTAGTAAACGGCTCTTTTGTT